>JADGCE010000192.1 GCA_015229095.1 Magnetococcales bacterium
TCTCCTGGAAGCGCACAAGCCGGAACGGCTGGTGATGGTTTTCGACGGGCCCGGTCCCACCTTTCGCCACCAGATGGACCCCAACTATAAGGCCAACCGCAAAAGCATGCCGGACGAACTGCGGGTGCAGCTGCCCATCATCCGGGCCATGGTCGAGGCTTACCGCATCCCCTGCCTGCAGCTCTCCGGCTATGAGGCCGACGATCTGTTGGGCACCTTTGCCATGGCGGGGGTGCAGGCCGGTTTGCAGGTGGTGATCGTCTCCGGGGACAAAGATCTGATGCAGTTGGTCTCCCCCCAGATCTCCCTGTGGGATCCCAGCAAGGAGCAGTGGATTCACGCCGCCGAGGTGGAGGCCCGCTGGGGCGTGGGGGCAGAGCAGGTGATCCAGGTGCTGGCCCTGGCCGGGGACAGCTCCGACAATATTCCCGGCGTTCCCAAAATTGGCGACAAAACCGCTGCCCTGTTGATCCAGGAGTTTGGCAGCGTGGAAAATCTGCTCAACAATCTGGAGCGGATTCCCCAACCCGCCCGCCGCCAGAACCTGAGGGAACATGCAGAGCAGGCCCGTCTCTCCCTGCGCCTGGCCACCATCGACCGGGCGGTGCCCCTGACCTTCTCCCTGGAGGAGGCCCGCCGTCGGGAGGCCGATTGGCCCCGACTGCGCGCCCTGTTTGCCGAGATGGAGTTTACCTCCCTGTTGCGCGAGCTGGATCGGCACGCCCCCGCGCCGTCTGCGCCGCTGTTTCAGGATGAGCCGGCAGCAGCGGAGAGAGAGGCCACCCTCCCTGTCACCGCCGAGGTCGCCGGGGCAGGGGAGCCGGAGGGGGTGTCACCCCCCAGCCCGCCTGCCGCCGCCGAGGCCGCCGGGGCCGCCGAGCCCCCCTGTCACTATCGCTGCATTGTGCATTGGCCGGAATTTTTGGACTTTGTGCAGGAGCTGGCCCAACAGCCCGCTTTTTCCATCGATACCGAAACGACCCACCTGGAGGCGGTGCGGGCCGAACTGGTGGGCCTCTCCTTCTCCTGGGCCCATCGGCAGGCGGTCTATCTGCCGGTGGGACATACCCCGGCGGCGGCCCCCGATGGCCAACTGCCGATCCAGGAGACCCTGGCCCTCCTCAAGCCCCTTCTGGAAGATCCCCAACGGGCCAAAACCGGGCAAAATATCAAATATGAATATGTGATCTTGCATAAATATGGCATCCGACTGGCGGGCATGGCCCAGGATGCCATGCTCCTCTCCCACCTGCTGTATGGCGGGGCCCGGCGGCACAATCTGGATGCCATCGCCCTGGAGGAGCTGCAGCGTACCACCACCACCTTCAAGGAGGTGACCGGGACAGGCAAAAACCAGCGGCGTTTTGATCAGGTGCCCCTGGAGCAGGCCACCCCTTATGCCTGTGAAGATGCCGAGGTGGCCTGGGAGGCGGCCAACAGGATGAGCCTCTCCCTGCAGGAGACCGCTTCGCTCCAGCGTCTCTATGAGGAGGTGGAACGGCCATTGATCCAGGTGCTGGGAGAGATGGAGCTGGCGGGTGTCTGTATCGATCGCGATGCCCTGGCGCGCATGTCGGCCCAGTTTACCCAACAGCGGGAGAGCCTCGTGCAGGAGATCCACGCCCTGGCGGGAGAGTCCTTCAACGTCAACTCCACCCAGCAGCTGGGGGAAATTTTGTTCGGAAAACTGGCGATCAAGGGGGGGCGGCGCACCAAGACCGGCTACTCCACCGATGTGGAGGTGCTCACCGATTTGGCGGAAAAAGGCCATGCCTTGCCGGAACGGGTGTTGCGCTATCGTACCCTGAGCAAACTGCAATCCACCTATACGGATGCCCTGCCATTGCTGATCAACCCGAACACGGGACGGCTGCATACCCATTTCAACCAGGCGGCCACCTTGACCGGGCGGCTCTCCTCCTCGGACCCCAATCTGCAAAATATTCCGATACGCCATGAGGCGGGGCGGGCCATCCGGGCCGCGTTTATCGCGCCACCGGGTTGGCTGTTGTTGTCCGCCGACTACAGTCAGATTGAGCTGCGCCTGCTGGCCCATCTGGGGGGGATCGCCGGGATGCAGGCGGCTTTTGCCCAGGATCAGGATATTCATACCGCCACCGCCCTGGAACTGTTTGGTGACCAGGGGGGAGGGGTCAGCGCAGAGGCGCGGCGCATGGCCAAAACCATCAATTTTGGTCTGATCTATGGCATGAGCCCCTATGGATTGGCCAAACGCCTCGGTATCGGCAACCAGGAAGCCAAGGTTTATATGGAGCGCTATTTCAACCGCTATCAGGGGGTGCGGGAATATATGGAGCACACGATCGCCCTGGCCCGTCGCCAGGGTTATGTGGAGACCATCGGTGGGCGACGTTGCCATCTGCGGGAGATTGCCAGCAGCAATCGGACCCTGCGGGAGGTGGCAGAACGCACCGCCATCAACGCCCCGTTGCAGGGCTCAGCCGCCGATCTGATCAAAATGGCCATGATCCGCCTCCATGACCAGCTGCGTCGGTCAGGATTGCGGAGCCGCATGGTGTTGCAGGTGCATGACGAACTGGTGCTGGAGGTTGCGCAAGAGGAGCTGGATGCGGTACAAATCCTGGTGCGGGAGGCCATGGAGGGTGCCCTCTCCCTGAGTGTCCCCCTGAAAGTGGATATGGGGTTCGGCAGCCATTGGGCCGAAGCCCATTGAATGGTGTTT
>JADGCE010000039.1:0-7163 GCA_015229095.1 Magnetococcales bacterium
TGCCCCCCATGAACGACTTGGCAGCAGGATAGTGACATTCTGGTCAATAGACAAGTATTTTGTTGTAAAAAAACAATGACTTATAAAATACAATCGTGTGAACGCCAGGAAACGAATGTAACAAGGATGGGTAGGGTAAGTGGTATGGGAGGGGAGAGGAGAGGGTGGGATAAAAGCAGGAAGTTACTGGTGTGGAAAGTGTTTCCAAACAGGAGGGGTGCCGCGCGGGGAGGGAGGGAAGGGGGGTATGTGTAACAAACAGGAAAACGCGCGGCACTGGGCGCGTTACGAAGCGGTCGTGCGCGGTGCGGGCGTGGTCTGACGGGATAGAAAATCCGCAGTGACGCAGCATTCAGAGGGGAGAGCTCAGGGCCACGCTGCCGCGTGGCCGGTGCAAGGTGTGCCCCCATGCGGGGGTGTCATGCCGTCTCTGCGTGACCTTTACTCCATTGGGACAAACCCTTGAACACTCCGTTGGCTATGTTTCTCTTGGCCAGCAGATGGGTATCGGTGCCGTTGCTCAAAAAGGCCAACTCCCGATTTTCCGCCAGCTTGCGCAGCGATTTGGCGGAATAGAAAGAGAGATGTCGACCGCTTTCCAGGGCATAGTAGGACCACTCTTCCGGTTTGGGCACCGGATTGGGCAACAAGCGGGTCGTAAACAACACCGCATCACTTTGTGCAAATATACGATCCAATTCGGCCATCGGGTCGGCAAAATGCTGGAAACATTCAAAAGCGGTCACCAACTCATACCGATCCCCCTCCACGGCCTCAAAACCCCGGGCAAACAGGTTGGGGCACTGCTTGTCCTGCCAATAAAACTCAAACCCTTCGTCCCGCATCAAGCGGACAAACAGGCCGTAACTGCCCCCATAGTCCAAAAATTTTGCCTTGGCATCAAACAGGTTCCACAGCAGCATGGAGACAAAATCCTTCGACCGCAGCGTTCTTGCCACCCCGTCGCGGTCATCCTTGTCGTCCACATCCTGCTGACCGATCACCCCCGCATAGGCCTCTTCCAGCCAATAAGGCTCTTCTGTGAAGAGAAAATCACATTGGTCACACAGATAGTAGGCCACCCGATGCTTGCCCAATATCTGCGCATGAAACCAATAATCCGCCGATCCGCCACATAATTTACACACGTGTGCTCTCCAATCGAATCCGTCCGGCACGACCGCTTTAAAAGGTTGCAAAATTCGTAACACCCGCTCAGGGTCCGCCTTGCCCGCCGAGCAGGCCCATAAATGGGTGACGAGGGGGGCGATCATACGATCATAGTTTTCCTGTTGCTGCTCCACCGGCAGGGCATCCACCTGGGATTGCAGAAACTGCAGGCCATTGTTTTCCTCGATGGTGTTGGAAAAAATCAATCCGCCGGCACTGAGGGCAATGGACATGACCAAGTTGCGTTGCCCGCGTTTGCCCAACAGCATGGCCAATATATAGGCCGAACGCACCCGCCCCTTGGCGAGCAACTGGGCAGCCGCCGAAACCAAATCCGGGGTGCTGTGTCGCTGACCCTGGACAAAATCGAGAAATTCGTGTGTATCATTGCAGGCATCCAGGCGAAAAATGGTCTCAAAAAAATCGTGTGTTTCGTTGTTTCCCAAGGCAGCCCGCCTCCCTCGTGGGTTGTGAAAGAGCCGTTCCCTCCACCACCACCGTGGCAGATCCAACCGACCATGATAGAGGGAAATTCATCAAACTGCCAGCAAATTTGTTGTCCAGAGGCAACCGGGAGGAGCCAACCATGCCAGCCAGTCACTTGCAAGGCCGAACCATTTTGATCACCCGGCCACAACCGGAGGCCTCTGCCACCGCACAGCAGGTGCTGGCCTGCCACGGCAAACCCCTGCTGGCACCGGCGTTGACCATCCTGCCGCCGCAGGATGCCGGCGCGTTGCGGCAGGCTCTGCAACACCCGCAGCACTACCGGGGTATTCTGGTCACCAGTGTCAATGGGGCCAGGGCCATTGTCGCTGCCATGCCCCCGGCCAGCCAACCGCCCCCCTTTTTTGCCGTGGGTGCGCAAACCGCCACCATTCTGCAAAAAGAGGGGTGGTCGGTGCAGATCCCGGCTGTTCAGGCAGGGGGCGAGGCCCTGGCACAGGCGGTTATCCAGTGGGAACAGAGCCAACCCGCCACCCCGGCGACCGCCGGGGCAAGCCAAAAAACATTTCTGTTGCCTCAAGCGGAACAGGGACGGGAGGCGTTGGCGGTCGAGTTGCAACAGGCGGGATATGGGGTGGAGAAGGTGGTGGCCTACCGGGCGGAACCCCTCACGGCACTGCCCGCAGAGGTGGAGAGCGCCCTTGCCGCAGGAAGGGTGGATGCGGTGCTGTTTTTCAGTGGACGTTCGGCGCAGGCCTTTGTGGCGACGTTGACCCCCACCTGCCGGGCGGCACTGGCGGCCAGCTGCATCGCCGTCATCAGTCCGGTCACCGCCGAGGCTGTGCAACAGCTGGGCTTTACGGTCACCGTAACGGCCAGGCAGCCCAACAGTACGGCACTATTGGCTGCCCTGCACCAACACTGGCATGGGGCCGGCGCGGCGTGACCCATGTGACCAGAGGGGGTTGGGATCAGCAGGAAAAATGGACGGCCAGAGGATCATTGGCATTGACCTCCCGTCCCAGGCCGATCACGCCACGTCCCTGCAGGATATACTCATCGCGATGCACAAAGGCCCGCTCTTTGCGGGAAGTGACCACGAAAGTGCCGTTGGTGCTCTGATCGATCAGGACAATTTTGCCACGGCGACACTCCACCTTGGCATGGATGCGGGAAGACATGCTGTCCAATACGGAAAAGGTGTTGTTTTTATCCCGTCCAATGGTCACGGAAGGGTTGTTTTCGCTGACCTCCACACTCTGACCGTTGAAGGAAATCTGCCCGCTGACCATGTTGGGCGCGAGCACCGTGACCGCCTCCCGCCCCCCCATGACGGTCAACTCCTCCTCTTCCCCCCAGGTCAATTCAATGATCTGAATCGGTGCCGCCTTGCCCTTGACCGTCGTGGTGATCAACTCCCGACTGCCAAATCGCAGATGGGGGCTCATGGCGTCCAGGGTCTCCCCTGTGGTGATGATCTGGTCTGCCTTGGCCTGGGCGGCCATGCGGGCCGCCAGGTTGACGGCATCTCCGAAGACATCGCCATTTTCCAGAATGACCTCACCGTAGTGAAAACCGACGCGGATGTGCAAACGGCCCAGGGATTCCGCTTCATCGGTCACCGTTTCCTGCATGCGCACCGCCGCCCGCGAGGCGGCATCCGCTGTTGGAAAGGTACACATCACCTCATCGCCGATGGTCTTGATCACCCGCCCCTCAAACTCCTGGGTTACCGTCGAAAGCAGCCCGATGCAACGGGAGGTCACCTCGCGGGCCCGATCATTGCCGATGGTCTCATACAGCTTGGTGCTGCCGGCAATATCCGCAAACATGATGGACAATCTTTTGTTTTCCCTCATATTTTTTCTCCTTGACGCCTTGCCCCCGGTGCCATCATTTGTTGACTGCAAACGCCTGCGTTCACACGGCATCTCCCCGGGCGTGTTACGTGAAACATCCCAGGATAACGGTCACATTGTCCTTGCCGCCGCCTTTTTTGGCCAGAGCGATCAAATGCTCGCATACCTCGTCCAGGTTGTCCGGTGTGAGGGTTTGCAAGGCCGTTTGAATGTGCGCATCGGAAACCATGCCGGTCAGACCATCGGAACAGAGCAGCACGGCGTCACCAGGCACGACCGACAAAAAGCGGACGTCCGGTGTGACAACGCGGGAAGGACCGATGGCCTGGAGCAAAATATTTTGCGGAGGCGGCACCCCCTTGCCACCAAAACTGACCCATTGCTGGTAGAGAGAGTGATCCCGCGTGGCCTGGTTGAGTTGCCGACGTTGCAGCAGGTAGAGACGACTGTCTCCCACATGAAAGACAACGGGCTGGTTGCTGAAACTGGGTGCCCACAACCCCACCACCGTCGACCCCATGCCGGACTCGTCGGGATGACCCTTGGCCCTGTTGAGTTGATTGATCTCGGCGTTGGCCAGGGCGATGGCATCCTGGACAATTTTGACCACCGGGTTGGGCAGGTCGTCCAGGGTCCGCTCCTCTTGCGGATCGGGGTTGAAAGAGGCTGCTCCCGCCATTGCTTCCCGGAGTGGCACCGTCTCTGTCTGGCTCCACTCTTCGGATGTATCCATGAACCGTCGCAGCGTTTGGGCGATGGAGGCGACCACATGGGCACTGGCCACTTCTCCGGCATCATGACCACCCATGCCGTCGGCCAGAACCAGCAACCCTGTGTCGGTATCGATGCAATAACTGTCTTCGTTGAGGGGGCGCACGCAGCCGACATGGGTCCGCCCCGTCACCAGAAGATGGTTGCCTATTTTATCTGCCATGGATTTGGTTTTTCCCAGTATGCGGTTACAGGAGATCCTCCCCTCCAGAGGCAACGGATAAAACGACCGCTGCACATCGATGGGAGGATCCATTCCTTGCGAGAGCTTTCCTGCTGGGTCGTTCTGGGTTAGACTGCCGACTCAGTCCAGCACCAAAACCTGACAGCTCGACGGGAATGGTGTTGTTTCGTTGGTAAACACCCCTTCAGGATCAACGGCTTTGCAACCATGTCCCATTCTCTGATACACCGTCCCCGCCGTCTGCGGCGCACAGCGGCCATTCGCCGCATGGTGCGAGAAACGCTGGTACAACCGGCGGATCTGATCTATCCCCTGTTCGTCGTGCCTGGCGAAAACATACGCAAACCCGTGACTTCCATGCCCGGCGTTGCGCAGCTTTCCGTCGATCAGGCGATACACGCCGCTCGCCATGCCCGCGAACTGGAACTCGGCGGCATCATCCTGTTTGGCATCCCGGAAGTCAAGGATCCAACCGGCACGGATGCCCGAAACCCCGGAGGCATTATACAACAGGCCATACGGCGCATCAAGACGGAATTGCCCGATCTCTATGTCATGGCGGATACCTGCTATTGCGAATACACGGACCACGGCCATTGTGGCATTCTGACCGCTGCGCACGCGGCTGCCATGCACCGGGATGTGGACAACGATGCCACCCTGGAAATTTTGGGCCAGGCTGCGGTCTCCTACGGGGAGGCCGGGGTGGATATGGTGGCGCCCTCCGGGATGATGGATGGCATGGTGGCGGCCATTCGCCAGGCATTGGATCACAACGGCCACAGCGGGCTGCCCATCCTCTCCTACGCGGTCAAATATGCCTCCGCCTACTATGGGCCGTTTCGGGAGGCCGCCGAAAGCAGCCCCGCCTTCGGGGATCGGCGTACCTACCAAATGGATCCGGCCAACCGCCGCGAGGCCATGCGCGAGGCGGAGCTGGATGTGGCCGAGGGGGCGGACATGCTCATGGTCAAGCCGGGGCTGGCCTACCTGGATGTGTTGCGTGAACTGCGCGACCGTTTGCAGCACCCGTTGGCGGTATACAACGTCAGTGGCGAATATGCCATGGTCAAGGCGGCGGCTGCCCTCGGCTGGATCGATGAAGAGCGGGTCGTTTTGGAAAACATGACCGCTTTCAAGCGGGCCGGGGCTGACCTGATTCTCACCTATCATGCCCTGGATGTCGCCCGTCTGCTCCACAATGGGGGCACCGGTGACCCCTGAGATGATGCCCCTCTCCCCCCCCCACACGACCGCCAAAAGAGAGGTGGCCGCTCTGGGTCTGCTCTCCGGCGGACTGGATAGCATGCTGGCGGCCCGACTGCTCCTTGAACAGGGTATTCGGGTGGAGTGTGTCAATTTTTACACCGGATTCTGCATCCAGAATCATACCGGGGCCATGCGCAACCCGACACCCGGCGCCAGCCCCCCCCGACACGATGCCCTGCACGCGGCGCAGTTGCTGGGTGTCAAACTGCACCTAGTGGATATCGCCGAGGAGTATGTGCGGATCGTCACCAATCCCAAATATGGCTATGGCAGCAACCTCAACCCCTGCCTGGATTGCAAAATCTTTATGGTCAGCAAGGCCTGGGCCCTGAAAGAGGAGCTGGGCTTTGATTTTATTTTTACCGGCGAGGTGCTGGGACAGCGACCCATGAGTCAACGGCGGGAAAATCTGCCCCACATCGAACGGGAGGCCGGCGTGGAGGGTTGGCTGTTGCGCCCCTTGTGCGCCGCCCGTCTCAAGGCAACCGAACCGGAGCTGCGGGGTTGGGTCGATCGCCAACGGTTGCCCGGCTTCAGCGGTCGCAGCCGCAAGCCCCAGATGGCCCTGGCTGCCCAGTTTGGCCTGCGGGATTATCCCAGTCCCAGCGGTGGCTGCTGCTTCCTGACCGATGAGAATTATGCACGCAAATTGAAGGAACTATGGAATTTTCGCGGAGAAAAAGGCTATACCATGGAGGATATTGTTCTCCTCAAGGCAGGCAGACATTTACGCCCCGCGCCCCACTTCAAGGTGATTGTGGGACGGGATGAGACGGAAAATCGCTTTCTCTCTGGCTTTCGTGCGGGGCGCTGGGCGATCTCTGCCCTGGAGGTCTCCGGCCCCCTGCTGCTGGTGGAAGGGCGTCCCGGCGCGGAGGATTTGACCCTGGCCTGCCGCCTGGTCGCCCGCTTCGGCCAGGGGCGCCATCGGGCGGAGCTCCAGGTGGCCATCGAGCACGAGGGTACCCACACAACCTGCCGGGTCGCCCCCCTGCCGGCCACCGAGATTCCCCCGGAGTGGTATTTATGAGCGAAAACACCCCTTCTGTCGAAGAACCTGTGGTCGATCTGCTCCTGGATGCCCGCCGTCTGCTCTGCCCGTTGCCCATTCTGCGCGCCGAAGCGGCCATCAGCCGGTTGGCCGCCGGGGCCGTGCTGGCCGTGCAGGCGACCGATCCCGGTTTTGCCCAGGATCTGCCCGCCTGGTGCAAGGTCAACGGGCATCACCTGTTGGGTATGCGCCGTCAGGGGCAGGAGCTGTTGGGCTGGGTGGCCAAGGGAGGCGGTGCACCCAGCGATCGCACAGGACGGAATGAGTGACTGTCGCAGCGTTTGGGGCCGTCCGGATGGGCGCACACCCCGTTGTTTAAACCTGGAACCGGTGGTATAGAACCATGTCCTGCCGACTCTGCTGCACCATCTCCCAGCACGGTTTTGGCCATATTGCACAGGTGGCCCCCCTG
>JADGCE010000039.1:7263-9137 GCA_015229095.1 Magnetococcales bacterium
TGCTGCTCTCCGATATTCCCTACCTGCCCATTGCGGCGGCGGCGGATCTGGGCATTCCCAGTGTCGCCATTGCCTCCCTCTCCTGGGATGCGGTGCTGGCAGCCTATTTTCCACACCGGGATCCGGATATGACACGCTGGTTACAGGAGATGCGAGAGGCCTACCAGCGTACCACCCTGGCTCTGTTGCCCACACCGGCCATCCGGGAAGGGCACCCTTTTCCCTGTGCCGAAGAGATTGGCCCCCTCACGCTGCCCGGTCACCGCCGTCGCCTGGCGTTGCGTCAGGCCCTGGGCCTGGGGGAGGAGGATGAACGACCGCTGATCCTGGTCTCATTGGGGGGCATTCCCAGCACCCGCCTGCCGGTGGCGGCCCTGGCGCAAGAGGTGCGTTGTCACTGGTTGCTGGATGTGGCCGTGGCCCAGCCGCCAGGGCATCTGCACCATACCGCCCCGTTGCTGGCCCAATGGTCGTTTGCCGATCTGTCGGCCTCAGTGGATGGGGTGGTCAGCAAACCGGGCTATGGCATGGCGGTTGCTGCCACCATCCAACAGATTCCCTTTCTGTATCTGCGCCGGGGTATTTTTCCTGACGAGCCACCCATCTGCGCTTGGATGGAGGCCCATGGCCGTGCCCTGGAGTTGACGGCAGAGGGTTTTTATGGCGGCGATTGGTATGCCCCCCTGCGGGAGCTGCTGGATCGACCCGCCCGGTGTGCGCCCCCGGCCGACGGGGCAGAGCAGGGCGCGGAAAAAATCATGACACGATTTTTGGGGAGGTTTGGAACGGGACATGCCTAAACGCACGGATTTAAAAAAAATCATGATTATTGGTGCCGGTCCCATCATCATTGGCCAAGCCTGCGAGTTTGACTATTCCGGTGCCCAGGCTTGCAAGGCTCTCAAGGAGGAGGGGTATGAAGTGGTGTTGGTCAACTCCAACCCCGCCACCATCATGACCGATCCGGAATTGGCCCATCGCACCTATGTGGAGCCGATCACGGTGGAGGTGGTCGCCAGCATCATCGCCCGGGAGCGTCCCGATGCCCTGTTGCCCACCATGGGCGGGCAGACCGCCCTGAATGTCGCCATGAAGCTGGCCGACCAGGGTATCCTGGCCGCCCACCAGGTGGAGTTGATCGGTGCCTCGCGGAGTGCCATTGCCAAAGCGGAGGATCGTTCCCAGTTCAAGGAGGCCATGTTGCGCATCGGTCTCTCCATGCCCCACTCCGGTTTTGCGCACTCCTGGGAGGAGGCCCTCGGTGTGCAGCGGGAGATCGGTTATCCCCTCATCATCCGTCCCAGTTTTACCCTGGGTGGCAGCGGGGGAGGGGTCGCCTACAACCGGGAGGAGTTTGAACAGATCGTCCGCCGGGGGCTGGATGCCTCCCCCACCACCGAAGTATTGATCGAGGAGTCCCTGCTGGGCTGGAAAGAGTTTGAGATGGAGGTGGTGCGGGATCGGGAGGACAATGCCATCATCATCTGCTCCATTGAAAATTTTGATCCCATGGGCATCCATACCGGTGATTCGATCACCGTGGCCCCGGCGCAAACCTTGACCGACAAAGAGTATCAGGAGATGCGGGATGCCTCCATCGCCATCCTGCGGGAGATCGGGGTGGATACCGGCGGTTCCAATGTGCAATTTGCCATCCATCCACGCAACGGGCGGATGATCGTCATTGAAATGAACCCCCGTGTCTCCCGCTCCTCGGCACTGGCTTCCAAGGCGACTGGTTTTCCCATCGCCAAGGTGGCGGCCAAACTCGCCATCGGCTATACCCTGCCGGAAATCATGAATGATATTACCGGAATCACCCCCGCCTCCTTCGAGCCGACCATCGACTATGTGGTGACCAAAATTCCCCGGTT
>JADGCE010000039.1:9237-19670 GCA_015229095.1 Magnetococcales bacterium
CCCCCGCCTCCTTCGAGCCGACCATCGACTATGTGGTGACCAAAATTCCCCGGTTTACCTTTGAAAAATTTCCCCTGGCAGAGCCGCTGCTCACCACGCAGATGAAATCGGTGGGGGAGGTGATGGCCATCGGTCGCACCTTCAAGGAGTCCCTGCAAAAAGCCCTGCGCTCCCTGGAGACCGGTCTGGATGGTCTGGACACCGTGTTCAAGCCCGCCGAATATGCCACCCCTCACCAGGCGGACGTCAGCCTGGAAAAGGCCCTGCGCCATGCCGGGCCGGATCGGATTCTGTATGTGGCGGATGCCTTGCGTCAGGGCAGGGGGGTGGATTGGTTGCATCGGGTCACTGCCATTGATCCCTGGTTTCTCGACCAAATGGCGCAACTGGTGGAGGCAGAACAGGCCCTGGCGGGGATCACCCTGGCGGCGTTGCCGGCCCATCGACTGCGTACCCTGAAAGAGATGGGCTTTTCTGACCGGCGTTTGGGCCATGTGTTGGGTGTGCCGGCGGCGGCTGTGGCGGCAGCGCGACAGGCGGCGGCCATTCAACCGGTGTTCAAACGGGTGGATACCTGCGCGGCGGAATTTCCGGCACAGACCGCCTATCTCTACTCCACCTACGAAAGTCAGTGCGAAGCCCGTCCCTCGACACGCCGCAAAATCATGATCCTGGGCGGCGGTCCCAATCGCATCGGTCAGGGGATCGAATTTGACTATTGCTGCGTGCATGCCGCTTTTGCCCTGCGCAATGCCGGTTATGAAACCATCATGGTCAACTGCAATCCAGAGACGGTCTCCACCGATTATGACACCTCGGACCGGCTCTATTTTGAGCCGTTGACCTTCGAGGATGTCATGGCCATCGTGGCGGTGGAAAAGCCCCTGGGGGTGATCGTCCAGTTGGGGGGGCAGACACCGCTCAAATTGGCCAAATCCCTGGAAGCCGCCGGCGTCCCCATCATCGGCACCACCCCTGATGCCATCGACATGGCGGAAGATCGGCAACGTTTTCAGCAACTGTTGCAGCAGTTGGGTTTGCAGCAACCCCACAACGGCCTGGCCCGTTCCAGCACCGAGGCCTTGGCCATCGCCGGGGATGTGGGTTATCCCCTGGTGGTGCGTCCCTCCTATGTCCTGGGCGGACGGGCCATGGAGGTGGTGCATGACCAGAGCGACCTGGAACGGTATATGCGCACGGCGGTGCGGGCCTCGCCAGACCATCCGGTTCTGCTGGACCATTTTCTCAACCATGCCATTGAGATCGATGTGGATTGCGTGGCAGACGGCCAGGATGTCATCGTCGCCGGCATCATGGAGCATATCGAAGAGGCGGGGGTGCATTCCGGAGATTCGGCCTGTTCCCTGCCTCCCTATTCCATCAGCCAGACCCTGGTGGATGCCGTGGAGCAGCAAACCATTCAGTTGGCCAAAGCCCTGAACGTGGTGGGATTGATGAATGTGCAATTTGCCATTCAAAATGAGATTATATACATCCTGGAGGTGAATCCCCGCGCCTCCCGGACGGTGCCGTTTGTCTCCAAGGCCACGGGTATTCCCTTGGCCAAGGTGGCAGCCCGCCTGATGGCGGGCGAATCGCTGCAAGCCCTGGGTCTTACCCGGATGCCGAAATGGTCCCATATCGCCGTCAAAGAGGCGGTTTTTCCTTTTGACAAGTTTTTGGGTGTGGACACCATTCTCGGCCCGGAGATGAAATCCACCGGAGAGGTGATGGGGCTGGCAGACAATTTTGGCTTGGCCTTTGCTAAGGCTCAAGAGAGTGCGGGCACCCTGTTGCCCCGACAGGGCAAGGGGTTGGTGTTTATTTCGGTCAAGGATGAGGATAAGCCCTGGATCACCCAGGCAGCCCGGCAACTTTTGCTCCTGGGGTTTACGCTTGTTGCCACCCGGGGGACAGCCGCCTGGTTGCAGCAGCAAGGCATTGCCGTCCAACCGGTCAACAAGGTGGGTGAAGATCGCCCGGATATCGTCGACCGGATGATCAGTGGCGAGATCTCCCTGGTATTCAACACCACCTATGGCAAACAGGCCATCGCCGATTCGTTCTCCCTGCGCCGGACGGCCTTGATGAGCCGCATCCCCTATTTTACAACCCTCTCCGGCATGAAGGCGGCGGTGGCCGCCATGGAGGCGGTGCGGGTGTCGGGATTTCATTGCAAGGCATTGCAGGATTATCTGCCAGGGGGAGGCATGAGCATTTGAGGGCGTTCTTGACAAAGCATGAATAAGTATGTACGACCGAAGGGTTCTTGTTGTTCGCTGCCGTCGGGAGAGGAGGATGGGTATGTCTGCTTTTCCCCTTGCCCCTGAGCAGATTTTAGAGAAAGCCTTGGAGAGCGAGATGATCTCAGTCGAACAACTGCATCATCTGCTCCAGGCCCGTCCGCCTCGCGTTGTTCTGCTGGATGTGCGCACTGCACAGGAGCACCGACTGGGCGTGATCCCCGGTTCACGCATGTTGCCCTGTGACCACGATCTGGACAATCTGGAAAACATGGCGATTTTTTCTGACAGCTTCCGGGAGCGTTTCCGACCGGAGCAGTTTGATCCCGCCGATCGCCATATCCTTGTTTGCCGCACCGGTCCGCGCACGGCCGTCGCCCTTGCGGCCTTTTTGCAGCACGATCTCCCCGCATGTGAAGTGCTGGGGGGAATCACCGAGTGGCAACGCAAAGGTCTGCCGTTGCAGTTGCCCGACTCTTGACACCGGACCATTGGAGAGTGTTTGTGTATAAAAAGACCGTATTTTTTCCCATCGCTCTGATGGCATCCTGGGCGGTTTTGCTGGTTGCCCCCCCCGCCATGGCGGAGGATCTGTGGCAGGTGTACACGTTGGCGGTGCAACACGATGCCGGCCTGGCGGTGGCGGGAGAGAAAAAAGCGATGGGGATGGAGGCCGTGCCCCAGGGGTTGGCCCCCCTGCTGCCCAGCAGTGCCATGACCCTGCAACACAGCGCCATCCAATTGCAGCGCCCCATCGATGACCATTTCAGCAAAGATAGCCTGACCCTCTCTGTCCAGGTGCCGGTTTTTCATTGGGAGAGTCTCAAAGGGTATGAAAGGGCTCAAAAAGAGGAAAAAAAGGCCCTGCTGGAGTATGCGGCCAGCGAGCAGGAACTGATGATGCGCTCGGTCAGACTCTACTATGATGCCCTGCTGGCCATGGATACCCACCAGCTGGCCCTGGCGGAACAGGAATCCATGGGGCAGCGGTTGGCTGCCACCAAGGCCCGCCTGGAGGTGGGGACAGCGGTGATGACCGATCTGCACGATGCCCAGGCGGCCTTTGATCTGTCGGCAACCGGCGTCATTACGGCGGAAAATCAGCGGCAAAGCCGTTTCGAGGCCCTGGAGGAGCTGGTGGGGCGGCCCATCGCACAGCTGATGCCCTTGCAGAATGAAATTCCGCTGATCAAACCGGATCCGGACAACATGGAAGAGTGGGTACGGCGGGCAGAGAGTGACAATCTCTCCCTGAAGATGGCGGAACTGGAACGGGATATGGCCGAGCTCTCCGCCCAGGCGGCCTTGGCAGGCCATCTGCCGGCGGTGGATGTGATGGCGGCCCACAGCTATTCGGACAGCGGCGCCCCGCCCCAGATGGAGGGAGGGGTGATGCGCAGCAACAGCGTCACGTTGCAAATGGTCCTGCCGTTATATGCGGGCAACGGGCCCACCTCCAAGGTGCGGCAGGCCAAGGCGGCTCACAACATGACCCGCGAGGCCGTCGATATGACCCGTCGCCAGGTGGTGCGCCAGAGTCGGGATGCCTATCGGGGGGTGTTGTCCACCATGGCCCAGATTCAGGCCACCCGGCAGGTGCTGCAATCCACACAAAGCAATCTGGAGACCACCGAAGCGGGCTATGAGGCGGGCATTCGCACCATGACCGATGTGGTGGCTGCCCAGCGGGAGCTGTTTCGCGCCAAGCGGGATCATGCCCAGGCCCGTTATGCCTATATCGTGCAGTTGCTGGGATTGAAGCAGGTCTCCGGTCTGCTTGCCAGTCAGGATGTGCAGGCGATCAACGCCTGGAACAAACAGTGACCAGCAAACGGCGTTCCTTGTCGCCGATCGTGTTCATGCGGTTGCCGCCGCCGATTTGTCCCATGGGGGTTTCAAGAATGGTAAAATTACGTGTTTCGCTGCTTTGTGCGCTGCTGACGATCCCCGTGCCCTGGTCTGCCTCGGTGTGGGCAGAGGCGGCGCCTCCTTTGGCCACCGAGACGGTGGTGGAGCGGACCATACCCAAGGAGTTGATCCTGGAAGGAACGGTCGAAGCGGTCAACTTGGCGACGGTGACGGCCAAGACCAGCGGCACCGTTACGGAGATCCACTTTGACGTCAATGATTTTGTCAAAGAGGGGACCGTGTTGTTGCGCTTCCAGGGCAAGGTCAATCAGGCGGGTTTGTTGCGGGCCAAGGCGGGACTGGCAGGATCCAACGCCAACCTGGTCCGGGCCGAAAAGGAGTATCAACGGCTCAGTACGCTGTTTGATAAAAAGATGGTCACGGCCTCCCAGATGGATCAGGCCAGGGCCGCATTGGAGGCTGCCAAATCCGGGGTGGATGCGGATCAGGCCCAGGTGACCACCGCCAGCGAAAGCGTCACGGATACGGTCGTGCGGGCGCCCTACAGCGGCTATGTGGTGAAACGGTTGATCCAACTGGGTGAAACGGCCACCGTGGGCACTCCTCTGTTTACCGGCATGTCTCTGGACAATCTGCGGGTGCAAGCCTCGGTGCCCCAATCCTGGCTGCCCATGGTGCGGGCGCACAACCACGGGGAGGTGTTGTTGGCCGATGGCAAGCGCGTGTCGGCGGAATCCTTGACCCTCTTTCCTTATGCGGATGAAAAGAGCCACGCCTTTACGGCGCGCCTGCAGTTGCCACCCGCCGTGGCCGGGGTGTTGCCGGGTTCTCTGGTCAAGACCGTGTTCAAGGTGGGGGAACAAAAACGGCTGCTGGTGCCGGGAGGGGCTGTGGTGCGACGGGGTGAACTGACCGCCGTTTATGTGGTGCATGGGCAGACGGTGACCCTGCAACCCGTGCTGGTGGGGGCGACCCGGGAAGAGGGTTGGGTCGAGATGATCTCCGGCTTGCAGGGGGGGGAGAAGGTGGCCGTTGACCCGGTACGGGCCGGTCAATATTTGCACAACAAACGGATGGGCGGCGCGTCATGAGTCAGCAACAAACGCTCGGGATCGCCGGGGAACTGGCCAAAAAATTCCAAAATTCAGAGATCACCCCGCTGTTGGCCCTGGTGGGATTCCTGCTCGGTCTTTTTGCTGTGCTGATTACGCCCAAAGAGGAAGAGCCGCAGATCTCCGTCACCTTTGCCAATATTTTTATCCCGTTTCCGGGGGCCTCTGCCAAGGAGGTGGATCGGGTGGTGTCGGTGCCCGCCCAGCAGATATTGTCGGAGATCGACGGGGTAAAAAATATTTATGCCGTCTCCCGCCCTGGTCTCTCCATTCTCACCGTGCGTTATGAAGTGGGGGAAGACCGCACGGCGGCCATCCTGCGCATCTACAACGCCATCTTTTCCAATCAGGATTTTCTGCCCCGCAACCTCGGTGTTGGCCAGCCTTTGGTCAAGCCCAAAGGGATCGACGATGTTCCCATCGTCACCCTGACCCTGTGGTCGGATCTGCCAGAGCGCACCGCTTCCGAACTGACCCGGATTGCCCACAGCCTGGAGTCCGAGCTCAAACGGGTGCCGGGCACCCGGGATATCTACACCATCGGCGGACAGCAGCGTGTTGCCCATGTTTTGCTGGATCCGCAAAAGCTGGCCGGCTATGGCCTGGCCCCGGTCGACCTGGAAAATGCCCTGGGTGGCGCCAACTTTGTCCGCACGGTAGGGAGTGTGACCCAGAACAACCGCTCGATACCGGTGCAGGCCGGAGAATTTTTCTCGACGGCTGAAGAGGTGGCGGATCTGGTGGTGGGATTGCACAATGGCACCCCGATTTTTCTGAAGGATGTTGCCCAGGTGCAGTTGGAAACCGATCAGCCGGAACATCATCTCTGGTTCGGGACCGGTCCGGGTGCCGACAAGAGAGGGATCACACCGCGCGGGGAGTTTGCGGCTGTCACCCTGGCGGTGGCCAAAAAAACCGGCACCAATGCCGTGGCGATTGCCAGGGGGGTGATTGAACAGGTGGAGCAGTTGCGCGCCCATTTGATCCCGGACGATGTCCATGTCACCGTCACCCGGGATTATGGTGTCACAGCCGATGCCAAGGCCACCAAGCTGATGGGAAAACTGGGCTTTGCCACCTTTTTTGTCGTGCTGCTGGTGTTGCTGGCCATGGGCTGGCGGGAGGCGCTCATCGTGGGTGCTGCGGTCACGCTTACCCTGGCATTGACCCTGTTTGCCAACTGGGCGGTGGGTTTCACCCTGAACCGGGTCTCCCTGTTTGCCTTGATCTTTTCCATCGGTATTCTGGTGGATGATGCCATTGTGGTGGTGGAAAATATTCATCGACACCTGGGACTCAGCAAAAAGGGGTTGCTGGAAATCATTCCCGAGGCGGTTGGCGAAGTGGGGGGGCCCACCATTCTGGCCACCTTTACCGTGATCGCTGCCCTGTTGCCCATGGCCTTCGTCACCGGCCTGATGGGGCCCTATATGAGCCCCATTCCCATCAATGCCAGCATCGGCATGCTGCTCTCCCTGATCGTGGCCTTTGTCGTCACCCCGTGGCTCTCCTATCAGGGGCTGCGTTCTGTGGCGGCGCATCACCAGCAGCACGCCGGCAGCACGCCGGAGGTCTCTGACCGGGTATTGGGTTTTTTCACCCGCATCTACAGCCCGTTTACCATCAGTCGCCATTTTGTCTTCAATCAGACGCTCTTGGGCGTGCTGGTCCTGCTGTTGATCGCCGGTTCCCTGTGGCTGGCGGTTGACAAGCGTGTGGTGATGAAAATGCTCCCCTTTGACAACAAGTCAGAGTTCCAGGTGGTGGTGGATATGCCGGAAGGAACGACCCTGGAGGAGACCTCTGGGGTGGTGCGGCGGTTGACGGCCTATCTGGCCACGGTTCCCGAGGTGACCGACTATCAGGCCTATGTGGGCAACTCTTCGCCGGTGGGTTTCAACGGGTTGGTGCGGCAGTACTATTTGCGTGCCGGGGCCAACGTGGCGGACATTCAGGTCAACCTGACCGACAAGCACGACCGCACCCGCAAGAGCCATGAAATTGCCCGGGCTGTTCGTGCGCCGTTGCAGGAGATTGGCCTGCCCCTGCGTGCCAACGTCAAGGTGGTGGAGGTGCCCCCTGGACCGCCGGTGCAATCCCCCCTGGTGGCGGAGGTGTATGGACCGGACTATGACGGGCAGATCCGGGTTGCCCAAAGCGTGCGGCAGATGTTTGAAAAGACCAAGGATATTGTCGACGTGGATGACAGCATTGAGACGCTCTCCGAACGTTTTATCCTCCAGGTGGATCGCCAAAAAGCGGCACTGCTGGGCATCTCCCAGCAGGCGATCACCCATCTGCTGGAGAGCGCCTTGCAGGGTACGGATGCCACCTTCCTGCACCGGGAAGATGTCAAATTTGCTGTTCCGGTACGCATGGAGCTCTCCACCACCGACAAGGCGGATGTGACTTCCATCCTTTCCCTGGGGTTGAAGAGTGCCACAGGTGTTTGGGTGCCCCTCTCGGAGGTGGCCACCCTCAAAAAGGCCCCCCTGGAGAACGCCATTTACCATAAAGACCTGGTGCGTGTGGTCTATGTGACCGGCGATATGGCCGGTCACCTGGACAGCCCCCTGTACGGCATGGTGGATATCATCCAGGCCTTGCAAGAGGTCAAGGTGGAGGGGGGACAATCCATTCAGCAAACCTTCATCGAGCAACCCAAAACGCCCTATCCGTACAGCCTGAAATGGGATGGGGAGTGGCAGGTCACCTATGAAACCTTCCGCGACATGGGCATTGCCTATGCCGTGGGCTTGCTGATGATCTACCTGCTGGTGGTGGCCCAGTTTCAATCCTATCTGGTGCCTCTGATCATCATGGCGCCCATTCCATTGACCATTATCGGTGTCATGCCGGGTCATGCCCTTCTGGGGGCGCAATTTACAGCCACCTCCATGATTGGCATGATCGCCCTGGCCGGCATCATTGTCCGCAACTCCATCCTGCTGGTGGATTTTATCAACGAGGAGGTGTCTGCCGGCATTCCGTTCCGGGATGCGGTGATCCGGGCCGGCGCCATCCGTTCCAAGCCGATTATCCTGACCGGCTTGGCGGCCATGCTGGGAGCCTTTTTCATTCTGGACGACCCCATCTTTTCCGGGTTGGCCATCTCCCTGATCTTTGGCATCTTTATCTCAACCATTTTGACCCTGCTGGTGATTCCCCTGATGTATTACACGCTGATGCGCAATCGTCTGGGGCCGGGCCATGCAGGTGCGGGAGGCCAGGAGCACGCATGAACTTGACCTTGGAACAACATGCCGCGCTGCGCCAGGCGGCAGAACATTTCAAGCAGGCCATGGAGGTACGCAGTGGTCTCAACCTGCGGGTGGCCAAGCGGGTGACCGCCATCTTGCGGGTGGGCATGATCAGCATGGGGGTGGTGGTGGTTATTTTTCTGCTCCTGCTGTTTGTGCTGACCTCAAAAATCACCCATATGATCGATATCATCGATACCATGAACAGACAGTTCACCTCCATGGCGGAAGATATGGGGGCCATGCGGGCGGTCATTGTGCAGATGGATCAGCGCATGACTGCTTTGCCGGTGATTGTGACGGAGATCGGCACCATGCAGGAATCGGTGGCTTCCTTGAACAAACATATCCATGATATCGGCGGCAGGATGCAGGGTATTGATAAAAGTTTGGCAAATATCACCAGTAATGTTGGAAATATGACATCTACCTTTCGTGTGATGGATGGCACGGTTCACGGTATCAACTGGGATGTACAGCGCATGGCGCGCCCCATGAAACTGTTCAACGCCATTGTTCCTTTTCGTTAAGAGCGAGCATACATGTCTGCACTGGATCAAGACCCGGAGATGGAGACCACCCTGGCGGTGGTGACGACGACCCTTGCGACTTTCCATGAACAAATGGCTGCTGTTGACAAGATCGCCGGGGTGATCGGTGCGCGTACCACCCGCCTGATTCGCGTCGTGCTCTCTGTGCTGGGAGTAAGCAGTATTATTGTCATTTTTTCAGTAATAAAGTTGACGGATGATATGAGTAAAATGATCAGCAGTATGGATGCCATGTACACCCATTTCGGGGGTATGTCGAAAGATATGAATCAGATAACCCACTCCGTAAAAAGCATGGGCAAAAATATTGAAGGCATTCCGACCATTGCCCTGGCGATGCAGCGGATGAATGGGGATGTCAAAGGGATGCAGGAGACGGTGGTGGGCATGTCCCGTAATGTACACGCCATGGAGGGCAATATTCTCCGTATTGATGGCGGGGTATGGGAGATGAGCGGACGGTTCAACTCGGTCACCGGAGCGGTCAACCACTTGAACTATAATGTCAATCAAATGGCCAAGCCCACGGATATGATCAGCCCGTTGGGATGGATGGCTCCTCCCTGAGCGCGCACTTGAAAAATTCCAGGCTGTTCCCAAACAGATCGATATCGTCAAAAAGAAGGGTAGACTCACAATTGAGGGTGACGAAATGTGGTCATTCGTTCTCAACTCTCCCCCGTCTTGTTTTTCCGGTCTGTGCGCAATACTCAAAAAAGACTTGACAAACCGAACGTCGGTGGTAGAGTCTGCACCAAGTTGGGGCCTGATAACCCCTCACAACCGGTTCCACGCCCGTCAGCCGTGTTTTTGTGCCATGTGGACAGAGATCCGTCTGCCGGGTGTGGGACTGTCATACAAGACCCGTAAGGGGAAAACAGCCCCGCCGTACGTTGTGCTCGGTTATCAGCCGCCCGGTTTCCACTGCTTACCAAAAGCAGTGCTCTTTTGCACTTGCCGGCACAGAGCTCATGATCAATTCAGTCATTTCAGTTGCACATACCGATGGGAAATCCACAGTCAGCAATCCAGTCTCGGTGGTCGCTGAACCTGTTGCTCAGGTTCTTTTTTGCCCTGAATCCGTCCTGAATCCGTCGCATCTCAATGCCGTATTTGCCCGTCTGTTGACCCAGATGGTTGACTGCCCAACCTTGGTGAGAGGAATTGCTGCTCGTCTACAGTTGCTGCAGGGTAGGACGGCGATCACGGCAGGGTCTTTTTGAGGAGACCCTGTCGATCGGTCAACTCTCCAGGTCCACTCGTTCCGCAGCGCAGTTGACGTAGAAGCCGTTTTGATACGGATTCAGAAGGTCGTCAAAGAAGGCCTCCATGAAACCCTGGTCGGGGTGGTGTCCGAAGGTTGGTGGAAATTCGGGGAAGATGGTGTAAGCTCCTGGC
>JADGCE010000193.1 GCA_015229095.1 Magnetococcales bacterium
TGTTGGTGACCGGCGCCCTGCTGTCCGCCATCTTTTATGGCAACATTCTCAAACCGATCCGCCAGTTGACCCACAGGGCCGATGCCATTGCCCGTGGCGACTATGACCGGGATATCTCCCTGAGTGGTCGGGATGAAATCGGTATATTGGCCAGCTATCTGCAGCGGATGAAAGAGACTTTGCAGCGGGCCAACCGCAGCCTGGAACAGCAGGTGCTGCAGCGCACCCAGTCGCTGACCCAGGCCAATACCGACCTTTACCACTCCATGCGGCAGTTGGAACAGACCCGGGATGAGTTGGTGCAGAGCGAAAAGATGGCCTCCCTGGGTCGCCTGGTGGCGGGATTTGCCCATGAAATCAATACCCCCATCGGCATTGGCATGGGCTCCATCTCTGCCCTGCCGGATTATATCGACCGTCTGGAAACATTGCTGAACGCCGATGAGGTGGACGGGGATGCCCTGGATCTTGTGTTTGCCAAAATCCGCTCCATGTCCCAGCTTTGCATCAGTAATTTACGCACCGTCGCCGATCTGGTGACCCGCTTCAAGCGCACCGCCGTGGACCAAAGCTCCGAACAGCCCCGCCTGTTCAATGTGCATGAATTTTTATGGGATGTTGTCGCCAGTGTCCATCATGTGTTCAAGGGGGCCGGGGTGGAGATTGCCATTCACTGCCCCGAAGAGATCACCGTCCAGAGCCAGCCGGGAGCGTTGGGGCAGGTGGTCACCAATCTGCTGATGAACAGTTTCAAGCATGGTTTTGCCGAGGGAAAGCACACAGGACGCATTGAGATTAACGTCCAATACACAACAGAGCGTGACAAACTACTGACAATTTGGTACACTGATAATGGTGTGGGTATGCCGCCGGAGGTGGTCAACCATATTTTCGAGCCCTTTTTTACCACCGCCAAAGAGCGGGGCGGCTCTGGTTTGGGCATGTATATCTGCTATAATATTATCTGCCATCATCTGATGGGCAAGATGGTCTGCTCCAGCATACCGGGGCAGATGACCTCGTTCTTGATGGAAATACCGGTGGACAGGGATTGATCCTGAAAAAAAGGGGAGGGATACATATGGCCAAAAAAATTGTACGCAGCGGGGCAAAATCAACCAACGCAGCAGCGCTCCCCCCCCCTTGGCGGCTGCTGGTGGTGGACGATGAGCCGGATATTGTCCGCCTGACCCGGATTTCACTCTCCGATTTTCGCTTTGACGGGCGGCCGCTGGAGGTGGTCCAGGCCGACTCTGGCAGCCAGGCGCGGCAGATATTG
This sequence comes from Magnetococcales bacterium, assembly GCA_015229095.1. Lineage (GTDB taxonomy): Bacteria > Pseudomonadota > Magnetococcia > Magnetococcales > Magnetaquicoccaceae > Magnetaquicoccus. Next base: position 1,280 of record JADGCE010000193.1, read on the forward strand.
GTGACAGAAGCGCCTTTTGCCGTTGCCATCATCGACGTGGTGATGGAGAGTCAGGAGGCCGGTTTGCAGCTTGTGGAATATATTCGCAACCAGCTGTGCGATCATACCATACGTCTGATCATTCGCACCGGCCAACCGGGCATGGCACCCGAGCGGCGGGTGATCGATGAATATGATATCGACGACTACAAAGAAAAAACCGAGTTGACCGCCTGGCGGCTCTATACCACCGTTCGCACCGCCCTGAAATCCTACCGGGATCTGATGACCGTCGAAGCCAATCGCCTGGGGTTGGCGCGTATCCTGGAAACCGCCCCGCGACTCTACCGCCACCGCATTTTGGAACCTTTTTTTGCCGATCTCCTGCAGCAGTTGCATGGGCTGCTCCCCAGTACGGGTGACGGCTTTGTCGTGGGGGCCTATGAGGATCTGGCGACCCGATTGGCAGACTCGACGACCGAGGACTCTGCCTGGCTGCAGGAGGTCATGCAGGTGCACTGCGGGTTGGGCCGTTATGCGGAGACGGCGGATTGGTCCGAGGCGCGGCAGCGGGTTGCGGCACTCCTGGCAGAGCAGGCGGCCCCCGGTCGCTGGGGGGTGGACGCCCAGGGACATCTGGTTGCCCCCCTGCTGGCCCATGGGCAACTGTTTGCCATCGCCCATCTGGAGTTGCAACGTCCCTTGTCTGCTGTCGAGCAGCAGATCATGGAGGTTTTTGCCCTGCAATGCGAAGCGGCCCTGGAAAATTTTCAGTTGTTCACCCAGGTGGAACAGGCCAGGGAGTCCCTGGCAGCGGCCCGCCGCCATGCCCTGCACATGCTGGCGGTGGCTTCGGAATACAAGGATCAGGAGACCGGCAACCATGTGCGACGCATCGAGCACTATTCCTGCGCCATTGCGGAGCAGATGGGCCTGCCCGCAGCGGAGTGCGCGGCCATTGGGGATGCGGCCGTCCTGCACGATCTGGGCAAAATTTCCATTCCCGACGCCATTCTGCAAAAGCCGGGCCGTTTGACTCCGGAGGAGTGGGTGATCATGCGCAGTCACAGTGCCATGGGCGCCCGTATTTTGGGGGAGGCACCCTGGTTTCGGATGGCCAGTCAGATTGCCTTGCTGCACCACGAAAAGTGGGATGGCAGCGGTTATCCAGAAGGGAGACGGGGAGAGGCCATTCCCCTGCCCGCCCGGATTGTGGCGGTGGCGGACTGTTTCGATGCCCTGGTCTGCACCCGCCCCTACAAAAAACCCTGGCCCATGGAGACGGCCGTGGCGGAAATTGAGCGGTCGGCGGGCACGCATTTTGATCCTGATGTGGTGGCCGCCTTCCTGGCGGTCCACGAGTCCGGTCGTCTGGCCGCCATCCGGGAGGAGTTGGG
>JADGCE010000194.1 GCA_015229095.1 Magnetococcales bacterium
AGATCGATGCCGATCTCTTTGAGTTGTTCCTGACCAGCGGGGTGTACCAGACCTACGCAGAGCGTTTTTTGCTCCCCACCCAACGGGATGCGGTCAATATTCAGGGATATCTGGGACTGGTGGGCAAATAGGGCTTTTGCAATGATTGTATCTGGAATGTTTATGGGATCCAGGGTAGATTATCTCCCCCGGCGGGAGTCCAGAGGGTAGAGCCTTCTGGTGGGGTGTGGGGCGAAGCCCCGAAACGGATTGTCGGAGCTTTGCCCCATACCCCACCAGGAGAAGACAATCCCCTCCTGGATGCGTCTCATTACGCCAAAAACAACAACTTACATGATATCAACATATATTTATATTTTTAAATATAATCTTACAAAAACAACAAACCTAAAAGGAGGTATGCAAGATGCGTATGGGAACCCGAATTCTGGTCTCATTTCTGGTGGTGGTTGGTCTGTTTACCCTATCGGCGTTCTACCAGACCCATGTTCTGTCCAATTTGGCACAGTTGCAGGACAGCGGGGCCGGCAGGTTCAAGGATGCCATTGAGATTCAGGATATCTTGCGTCGCTCCGAGGCGATTTACGCCATTGCTGCAGATGCCGCCATCAATCGCAATCTGGATGATGCACGGCGTGCCATGGAGAGTGCCAAGGGCCAGATGGAAACCGATCTCTCCAAGCTGGCGGCCATGGTGGATACGCCGGAGGAGCGGCAGCGGATGGAAGAGACCTCCCGACAGTATCGTGCCTATCTTTCCCGCATTGGCGGAGAGTATTTGACGACTGTTGCAGCGAATGAAGAGGTTGACAGCCCGGCGCAGCAAAAGTTGCGCCAGCTGGATGGTGAGCTGGACAAGCAGCGCGTTCAATTGGCGGAAGGACTGGGTTTTATCAAGGAATCGATGGTCAAGGAGGCGGTGGATGCAGATGCCCATTTTGATGCCACCCGCGTGAGTGCCATCCTGTGGGTATCGGTGGTTCTTTTGGTCACAGCGGGGATTGCGATGGTGTTGGCTGCGGGGATTACCCGCTGGATCATGCGTTTGGTGGGTGGTGAGCCGCAACAGATTCTGGATGTGGCCGTTCGGGTGGCGGAGGGAGATCTGACCATGCGTTTTGATGCGACCGAGCATGCGACCGGCATCTACCAGGCACTGCAAAACATGGTGGTCCGGTTGCGGGAGATTCTCGGTGAAGTAAGCATGGCCATCGGCCATGTTTCCACAGGCAGCGCCGGGGCAGCAGAGGCGGCGCAGTCGCTTGCCCAGGGCGCAAGCGAACAATCGGCTTCTGTGACGACGGCCTTGTCGGCGGTGGAGATGGTTTCCGGCAGCTGCAACCTGAGTTCCAACAGCTCCGAGGAGACGCAAAATCTTGCGCTGCGGGCTGCCCGGGATGCCTCCCAGGGGGGCACTGCGGTGGACCAGGCGGTTGTTGCCATGAGGGAAATTGCTTCAAAAATCAGTATTATTGAGGAGATTGCCCGGCAGACCAACCTGTTGGCCCTGAATGCGGCCATCGAGGCGGCGCGGGCGGGGGAGCACGGCAAGGGGTTTGCGGTGGTGGCCGCCGAGGTCAGAAAACTGGCCGAGCGGAGCCAGTTGGCGGCGGGGGAGATCAGTCATCTTTCCGCTTCCAGTGTGGGGATTGCCGAGCAGGCGGGGAGGGTCATCGGCAAACTGGTGCCGGATATTCAGGATATGGAGGAACGCATCCGTGCAATTGCGGAGTGCAGCCAAAACACACGGCAGGGCGTTGCCGATGTGGGCCAGTCGATGCAACAGTTGGGCAGGGTGGTACATCAAAACGCTGCAGCGTCCGAAGAGTTGGCGACCACCGCCGAAGAGCTGAGTGCCCAGGCTCACGCCATGCACCAGGCGATCGCCTTTTTCAACCTCGACCAACCCTTCTCTGCCGCCGCCGGTCATCGCGCCATCTGAGCGTGGACGGGATCGGCGCTGGTCAGGAAACCGGTAAACAGCAACGGGCAGGCGACACCCGAACAAGGGTCGCCTGCCCGACCGCTCATGCCAGCAGCAGGGCGATGACCTCTTCCAGATTGGCATGCAACTCATCCAAGGTTTTTCCCTGGGAGTGGGCACCAGAAAAACTAGGTACATAGCCAATATAAAGCCCGGTATCCGGGCAACGCTCCACGATCGCATCAAGGTTGCGCATTGCGTACTTCCTCCCCAGACTTCAGTCCCTCTACAGCACAGCGCGTCCGTTTGTGTGGAGCGAGTGTGCTGATACCGGAGAGCATAACAGGGTTGCGATCCGGGAATCGCGCAGCGTCATTTCGGTATCGATAAGGTGTGCCGCCAGCTCTTCGATTTCTTGCTGCTGGTCGATGGGCAACCCCTTGATCACATCGTCCAACTTCCTCGCCATGTCACGATCCTCTCTCATGTTGCGCCCGATGGTCATCAAACCGCTTGTCAGCCGTTGCAATCAGCGAACGGTAAAAGCACTTCCCACTCCGCCGGATTTATCGTCAGCACCAAGCACGACAGCCTGCCGGAGCAGATCGAAGGCAAAAGCGACGCGCCAGACACCGTCGCTTGCGCAGGCCATCCAGAGGTTCCCCGTTG
>JADGCE010000040.1:0-9930 GCA_015229095.1 Magnetococcales bacterium
TGCTGGAGCAGATGCAGGTGACGGTCGTGCTGGCTGAAAATGGCCAACAGGCCATTGACCGGGTCTTTCAGGAAAGCCTGGATGGGGTGTTGATGGATGTGCACATGCCGGTCATGGATGGTTTGACGGCCACCCGGCGGATTCGGGAGGAGCCGCGTTTTGCCCATCTGCCGATCCTGGCCATGACCGCCAACGCCATGTTCGGTGATCGGCAAGCCTGTTTGGAAGCAGGGATGCAGGATCATATTGCCAAGCCGGTTGACCCCGATGCCCTTTATGCCGCCCTGCTGCGCTGGATCAAGCCGGCGGCACCCAAAGTTTCGGAGCCGCCGGCACGGCGGGCGTGCAACGAGGGCAATGGGCCGCTGATGCCGGAGATTGCGGGTCTGGACAGCCGTGCGGGCGTTGTTCGTATGGGTGGAAATATTCGAGGTTATTTAAAACTGTTGGCGAAATTTCGCGCCAATCAGGGGGAGGCTGCGACGGCCATTCGCACGGCCATGGCCAACCAGGATCTGGCGACGGCGGAACGCCTGGCCCATACCCTGAAGGGGGTTGCCGGGGTCATTGGCGCCGATTTGCTGGCAAAACGGGCGGCCGCATTGGAGCAGGCTGCCCGGCAGCGGGCGATCGCAGCGGAGATTGAACCGCTGTTGCAGGAGGCAGCGGAGGAGCTGGCGCGGCTTTGTGCCGCCGTGGAGAAGGCCCTGCCCGTTGCGGATGCACCGGGTTCCCTGCTCTCCTCCGGGGAGAGGGAGGATGTGGAGCGGCGCAATCAACTGCTGAAAACAGCCGCACATCAGTTGGCCTTTTTCGATGCGGCGGTGGAGCAGACTCTTCTGGAACTGCGGCAGTGCAACCTTTCCCAGAGCACCCTGGCGTGGCTGGGCCGTATGGAGCAGCAGGTTGGGCAATATGATTTTGATGAGGCAGCCGCATTGTTGAAACAGTGTGCGGAGTCACTGGAACTTCCGTGGGATGGAATGGTCGGTTGATGGAAGAGGGTTGGGGTTGCACAACAGAGTCGTTGGCCTGTTTTGGAGAGAGCAGATGCAAGATGGTGCTGGAAAACCTTCCATCCTGATTGTGGATGATGCCCCGGAAAATCTGGACCTTCTCAAAGCGGCCCTGATGGATGCCTACAGGGTGCGTCCCGCTTTGAACGGTGCCCTGGCCCTGCGCCTGGCGGCCATGGAACCTCAGCCGGATCTGATTTTGCTGGATATCATGATGCCGGGCATGGATGGTTATGAGGTGTGTCGGCAACTGAAACGGGATATCCGTACCCAGGATATTCCCATCATTTTTGTCACCGCCCGCAGCGGCGACAGGGATGAACTGGAGGGATTGCAGATGGGGGCTGTGGATTATATCACCAAACCCATCAGTCCGCCCATCGTCCAGGCCCGGGTGCGAACCCAATTGGCATTGCGCCATTTCAACCAGGAGATGGAGGAGAAAAACCGCCGTCTCTACGAAATCAACGAACGGTTGACAGAGAGCATGGAGCAGTTATCCGCATCGGAAGATCGTTTTCGCAGCCTGGTCCAGACCATTCCAGACATTGTTTACAAGATTGATGCGGAGGGCCGTTTTACCTTTCTCAACAAATCCATCGAACGGCTGGGCTATCACCAGTCCGAGCTGATCGGCAAACATTTTACGGAGATCATTCACAGTGCCGATGTGCCGGAGGTCTCTCTCTCCCAGGTGTTGGAGCGGATAGGCAGCGGCACTCCCAATCCCGGGCAAAAGGTTTTTGATGAACGACGCTCCGGGGTGCGGATGACCGTCGGGTTGGAATTGCATCTGAAAGCCAAAGGAGGTCGGTCGGCGGAGGTCTATGAGCTGAAAAACATTGATCGTCATCTGCTGAGCGTGGAGGTGAACAGCACCGGTTTGTACGGAGATGTGGGCAATGAAACCTCCTATCGGAGCCGTCAATATATCGGCACCGTGGGGGTGATCCGGGATATCACCGATCGACAGAAGGCCCAGCATGCTTTCATGGAGGAGCGCAAACTGCTCCGGCAGTTGATCGACACCGTCCCCTTGCCGATTTTTCTTTTTGAGGGGCATGGCAAACTGATGATGGGCAACGAGGCTTTCCGCGCTTTTGTCGGGTGCGGAGAGAAGGGAGTAGAAGGAAGCATGCTGATGGAGCTTTTTGGTGCGGATGCGCGACCCAAACTCCAGGCCTTGTTGACGCGCCTGCTGGATGACTCAACCACCGATCGCCTGCGGCAGGAGGTGAACGTGGCAGACAGCACCGGGCAGGAGCGTGTTCTGGAGGTGATTTTGCTCTCTTTTCATCGGGTTGCCCAGACCCTGCCCACCATTATTGGGGTTTTTGTGGATGTAACGGAACAGCGGGCAGCCATGGCCCAGTTGGTACAGGCCAGAGAGCAGGCGGTGGAGTTGGCGGAAAAGGCTGAGCAGGGCAGTCGGGCCAAAGGGGAATTTTTGGCCAACATGAGCCATGAAATTCGCACGCCCCTCAACGCGGTGATCGGCCTGACCCATTTGTGCATGCAGACCCCGTTGACCAGTCAGCAGTGGGATTATCTCAGCAAGGTCAGCATCAGTGCCAATGTCCTGTTGCAACTGATTAACGATATCCTGGATTTTTCCAAGATTGAGGCGGGCAAGCTGGTCATGGAGCAGGTGGACTTTGTCCTGGATGAACTGCTGGGCCGTGTGCTGGTGCTTCTGGGTGGCAAAAGTCAGGAAAAGGGCTTGGAATTGTTGCTGGATACCCACAAAAAAGTTCCCCGTCTCCTGTGCGGGGATAGCCACCGGTTGGGGCAGGTGTTGACCAATCTGGTCAGCAACGCCATCAAGTTTACCGAAACGGGTGAGATCTCCATCACCACCGAGTTGCTGGAAGAGAGTGCCGATGGCGTGGTGCTGCAATTTTCCGTGCGGGATAGCGGTATCGGTCTGTCACCGGAGCAGATGGGCAGGCTGTTTCAGGAATTTTCCCAGGGAGATGCCTCTGTCACCCGCAAATATGGGGGCACCGGGTTGGGGCTGGCGATCTGCAAGCGTCTGGTGGCATTGATGGGGGGAGACATTTGGGTGGAGAGCACGTTGGGGGAGGGCAGTTGTTTTTGTTTTACCGCCCGTTTTGGTCGTGCCCGCCCGTTGACCGGGCGGGATCCCCCTGGGGTGTTTGTTTGCAATCAGCACATCCTGGTGGTGGACGACAGCGAGGGGGTCAGGAAAGTTGTCATGGGCTATCTGGGGATATTGCAGGCCCGCTCTCTTTGCGTCGCAAGCGGCGCAGAGGCTGTGGCCGCCGTGGAGTTTGCGGATGCAGAGCATCCCTTTGATCTGATTTTAATGGACTGGAAAATGCCCGGCATGGATGGCTTGCAGACCGCCCGACAGATCAAACAGCACCGCTCTCTCAAAAAAATTCCTTCGATCATTCTAATGACGGCCTATGGCGCGGATGGCATGCTTTCGGAAGCCGAGGTTGCGGAGATGCTGGATGGTCTTCTGATGAAGCCGGTTACTCTCAACGGATTGTCGGAGGCCATTCTGCTGGCCAGAGAAGGCATTCCGGCCCAACGGGGCAGGCCGGCGGAGAAGGGGAGATCATTGGCAGGATTCCGGGTGCTTGTGGCAGAGGATAACGAAATCAACCAGCAGGTGGCCAGGGAGCTGTTGACACAGGTGGGTGTGCAGGTGTTTGTGGCCAACAACGGCCAGGAAGCGGTGACGTTGGCCGCCCAGGAATCGATGGATGCCATTTTGATGGATCTGCAGATGCCTGTCATGGATGGGTTGACGGCCACCCGCCTGCTGCGGCAGAGCCAGGAGAGCCAACGGGTGCCCATCATCGCCATGACCGCCAATGCCATGGCAGGGGATCGGGAAACCTGTCTCGAAGCCGGTATGAACGATCATATTGCCAAACCGGTGGCGCCGGAGGAGATGTATGCCACGTTGTCCCGATGGTTGCCCCCGCGCACGACCGAAGCGGGACAACCTTCATCCCGGCCTCCCGGAGAGCCGGAGAGGGTTCCGCCGTTACCCCCGGTGCCCGGTATCGATCAGCTGAAAGGTTTGCGCAACGTGGGGGGAAACCCCATTCTCTATCGCGCCCTGCTGCTCAAGTTTGCCCGCAATCAGGGCGGGGCGTGCGGGTTGATGGAGCGTTGTCTGGCCCAGGGTAACGGCCATGCCCTGGAACAGACGGCCCACACCCTGAAAGGGGTTGCGGCGACGGTGGGGGCTCTATTTCTGGCAGAGTGGGCGGGGCGTATTGAACAATTATCGAAAACCCCGGAAGAGTGGGTGGCGATTCCGCCCCTGTTGGCCCTGGCGAGCAGTGCCCTGGCGGTCATGGTTGCCGCCATTGAAACCACCCTGGTCAAACCGGAGCCGTTGACAGAGGATGCGCAGCCCATCGGCAGGGCTTCGGCGGCAGAGTGGGCCCCCCTGTTTCGGCAGGCGGCGCAACTGTTTCTTGCGTTTGACTCATCCGTGGAGGGCGTGGTGGCGGAAATGAGGAGAGTGCTGGGGCAACAAGGTGCGCACCGGCAGTGGTTGGAGGCCATTCAGGCAGCATTGGGCTGTTATGATTTTGAGCGAGGACTTGCCTTGCTCCATGGTTGGGCGGCGGAGGAGGGGATTCACCTGGGAGATGAGCCATCATGATGCAGACGAGAAAGGGTGCGCAAAAGACGGTCCTGATTGTGGATGATACACCAGAAAATTTGGATGTGTTGAAAGGGGTGCTCTCCCCTCACTACCGGGTCCAGGTGGCCACCAACGGGCGGGTAGCCCTCAAGGTGGTTTTCTCTGCCAATCCGCCGGACTTGGTTTTGTTGGATGTCATGATGCCGGAGATGGATGGTTACACGGTGTGCCGGTTGCTGAAGGAGGATGCCCGTTCCCGCAATATCCCTGTTTTGTTTGTCACCGCCCGATCCGAGGTGGAAGATGAGTTGCAGGGCTTTCTTCTGGGGGCGGCGGATTATCTGGTCAAGCCGGTCAGCCCGCCCATTGTCCTGGCTCGGGTCCAGACCCATCTGGCGATGCACGACCAGAAAAAAATGCTGGAGGATCAGGTGGCCCTGCGGACTGCCCAGTTGCAGATTCGCAATTTGGAGTTGGAAGAGACCCGTCAGGAGGTGATCCACCAATTGGGCCGGGCCGCCGAGTATCGGGACAACGAGACCGGCCTGCACGTCATTCGCATGAGCCATTATACCCGGCTCTTGGCTCTGCGTGCCGGCTTGAGTGAACCGGAGGCCGATCTGTTGATGCAGGCTGCTCCCATGCATGATCTGGGCAAAATTGGCATTCCTGATCAGATTCTTCTCAAACCCGGCAAGCTGACCCATGAGGAGTTTGCCATTATGAAGAGACATCCTGTAATAGGCTACCATATTATCGGCAAACAAAAATCCGCTATCATGAACCTTGGAGCCACGATCGCCCTGACCCACCATGAAAAGTGGAATGGTACAGGATATCCGCGCCAGTTGGCGGGGGAGGAGATTCCTCTGGCGGGTCGTCTGACGGCGGTTGGGGATGTTTTTGATGCCCTGACTTCGGTGCGGCCCTACAAGAGGGCCTGGACGGTGGAGGATGCCCTGGAGTTGATCCGTTCGGAGTCGGGGAGCCACTTTGATCCCAAACTGGCGACCCTTTTTGTTGGTATGAAAGAGGCCATTCTGGCCGTCAAGGAGCAGTATGCGGATGCTACGGTGGCTGGAGAGTTACACCCATTTCCGGTGGCCTGATGGATGCTGTTTGTTGCCTGTATCGTCGGTTCCTGGAGAGTTTCCAAAGGTATGACACCCTCTCATACCTGTATTGGCTTGCGCAGAGGGGGATCACAGATGCATGACCTGGAGGCAAAGCTCAAATGAAACATGCGCATCATCCGTTGGAAGTGGGCGATATTTTTGTATTGCCGGTTGCCAAAGTACGACCCACCCAGTTTTCCATTGGTCTCGTTTCGGTGGATTGCAAAAAACGTCAGGTAGAGGAGACATTTGCCTCTGGCCGGATGGATGATTTTTTGCGCCAGGAGGGGCGTCTGGTGCCTGTGGTCATCGGTCCGGGGGATGAGCTGTTCATCACCGACCACCACCACCTCTCCACGGCGGTTTGGCGGGCGGATATTCCTGAGGAGTCCAAGCATGTGTACGGCTACATCCTGCAGGATTGGTCCGAAAAGCATCCCGATCTTTTCTGGCGGGAGATGATCGAAAACAATTTGACCTGGTTGTATGACGACAAGGGCGATGGTCCCCTCAACCCTCATCTGTTGCCCAGATCCATAGGCCACATTCTCAACGATCCCTACCGTACCCTCTCCCGCTGGTTGCGGGATTGTGGCTGCTATACCAAGGATTCCTTGAAAGACAAAACCCACCTGGTGGATGTCAAGGCCAAATATGTCCCGGAGAGCCATGCCAAGGCTTTTTTCATTGAATTCCGCTGGGCCAACTTTTTGCGGGCCAATGTCAAGCTGGAGTTGAAAAAAGCTGATTTTTCACGCACCTGTGAAACGATGCCCTATTCATCCCTCTATCTGACGAAAGAGGTGGAGGCCCTGATCAAGGCGTTTGATATCGTGGTCTCTCTGATTGGGTGCCAGCAGTTGCGCGGGGTCACCTATGACAAGCATGGCTGTCTGGTGAAACTGCCGCATCCGGAAGCGGTCAAAGAGTGACGGCTGCAGAGCCCACGGCGAGATCATAAAAAAACCGGGGGGGCAAATGCCTCCCCGGCGCCTTTCCCCAAGACGGGGCACCATCGATGCCCCGTTCTGAGATTTCAGGCACTGTAGTACATGTCAAACTCCACGGGGTGGGGGGTGTGCTCGGTGCGATGCACCTCGTGCATTTTCAGCTCGATCCAGGCATCGATCAGATCATCGCTGAAGACATCCCCTTTCTTGAGATATTCTCTGTCCTTGTCCAGGGATTCCAGGGCTTCCCGCAGGGAGCCGCACACCGTGGGAATATTTTTCAACTCTTCGGGCGGCAGATCGTAGAGATTTTTGTCCATGGGCGCGCCGGGATCGATTTTGTTCTCGATGCCATCCAATCCGGCCATCAGCAGGGCGGCAAAAGCCAGGTAGGGATTGGAAGCGGGATCGGGGAAACGGATCTCGCAGCGTTTGCCTTTGGGGGAGGAGGCTGCGGGAATGCGAATGCTCGCCGACCGGTTGCGGGCCGAATGGGCCAGGAGCACCGGCGCCTCAAAGCCGGGGATCAGCCGCTTGTAGGAGTTGGTGGTGCTGTTGGTGAAGGCGTTCAGGGAGCGGGCATGTTTTTTGATGCCGCCGATAAAGTGCAGGGCCAGGTCCGACAGGTCGGCATAGCGGGAGCCGGAAAAAAGGGGTTTGCCCTCTTTCCAGAGGGAGATATGCACATGCATGCCAGAGCCGTTGTCGCCGCCCATGGGTTTGGGCATGAAGGTGACGGTCTTCCCGGCGTTGTGTGCCACGTTGTGGACCACATATTTATACTTTTGAATGTTGTCGGCCATGCTGAGCAGATCGCCAAACTGCATGTCGATTTCGCATTGCCCGGCGGTTGCCACCTCGTGGTGATGAAACTCGATGACGATACCCATCTCTTCCATGAGGGTGGCCATTTCGGAGCGGAGATCCTGGAAGGAGTCCACGGGAGGCACGGGAAAATAGCCGCCCTTGATGCCGGGACGATGGCCGGTATTGCCCTCTTCATAGTCGGTGTCGGAGTTCCAGCTTCCCTCTTCCGAATCGATGTAGGAGCTCACCTGGTTGATGCTGACCTTGTAGCGCACGGAATCGAAGATAAAAAACTCTGCCTCCGGACCGCAATAGCAGGTATCGGCAATGCCGCTGAACTGCAGGTAGGCTCCAGCCCGTCTGGCCACGGCCCTGGGATCCCGGCTGTAACCCTCGCCTGTGAAGGGATCCACCACGTCGCAGACCAGAATCATGGTGGTCATGTCGGTGAAGGGATCCAGGACGGCGGTTTTGGGATCCGGCTTGAATACCATGTCTGACTGGTGAATCTCGCACCAACCAGCGATGGATGATCCGTCAAAGCCAAACCCGCTTTCAAAAACCTCCTCGGTCAACCGTCTGGCCGGGGTTGTGATGTGTTGCCATTTGCCGTGAAAGTCGGTAAACCGAAAATCCACAAACTTGACATCGTGTTCTTCTACCATGGCCAAAGCCTTGCGAATCGCATCTTGGTCAGACATACCTGGTTCCTCTGTAAATGGAAAATGGATGGTGGGATTGTAAAAAAAAGCACGCTACAGATTGTAACCTTTTTCGTCGTGAAACACCAAGTCCAACCCTTCGGTTTCCTCTTCTGTGGAGACGCGGAGTCCGACGAGGGCATCGATGCCCTTCAGGATAAGGTAGGTCAACAGGGCACTCCAGGCCAGGATGACCACCACGCCGATGCTCTGCACCCCGAGTTGGGAGAGCATGCTTGTCCCGGATGGCAGGCCAAGGCCACCCAACGCCGGGGCGGCCAACACCCCGGTCAGCAGGGTGCCCACCACACCGCCCACCCCATGCACGGGGGAGACATCCAGGGAGTCGTCGATGTGCAGGATGCGTTTGACGATTTGCGTGGCGTGATAGCAGACAAAGCCGGCCAGCAGGCCGATAGCCAGTGCGCCGATGGGGGTGATAAAACCGGCGGCGGGTGTGACGGTGCCCAGTCCGGCCACCATGCCTGTGACGATACCCAGGATGCTGGGTTTGCCATGACGCACCCACTCCATGATCATCCAGGTCAGTGATCCGGCGGCGGCGGCCATATGGGTGACCAGCATGGCCATGCTCGCCGCACCATTGGCGGCCAGGGCACTGCCGGCGTTAAACCCAAACCAGCCTACCCAGAGCATGGCGGCACCTGTGAATACCATGGTCATGTTGTGCGGTATCATCAGGGTGTGGGGGAAACCCCGGCGTTTGCCCAGAACGAGGGCAGAGACCAGGGCCGCCATGCCCGCATTGATATGGACCACGGAGCCACCGGCAAAATCCATGAAACCCATCTTGGCCAACCACCCCCCGCCCCATACCCAGTGGCAAACCGGGGCATAGACCAGGATGAGCCACAGGATGGAAAACCAGAGCACGGCGGAAAATTTGATCCGCTCGGCAAAGCCTCCCACCACCAGGGCAGGGGTAATGATGGCGAAGGTCATCTGGAAGGTGGCAAAGAGGGTTTCGGGAATACCGTTGCTCACCGCATCCACTCCGACCCCGTTGAGAAGGCTTTTGCCCCACCCGCCAATCCAATCCTGGTAGGGGCCCCCATCCCCGAATGCCAAGCTGTAGACAAATCCGAACCAGAGCACCGAGACCAGGCAGGTGATGGCAAAACAGTGCATGAAGATGGAGAGGACATTTTTGGTGCGCACGATGCCACCGTAAAAAAGTGCCAGGCCGGGCAAGGTCATGAAGAGCACCAGGGCGGTTGCCGTGAGCATCCAGGCGGTATTGGCCATGTTGATCTCTTCTCCGGCCCAGGCCACTGTGGGGAAGAACAGGGTGGGCAGCCATATCCGGTAGTTCATAGGGGCCTCGTTTTTTGTGGGTATGCCGAATGTCGACGGCGGTTGCCCGTGTTGTTGTGAGCCAACCGGGCCTTGTTTAACAAAAAACAGGCCATAATTGCAACAGATTGTTTATCAGCCCTAATTTTCAAAAATGCCCCTGGTGAGTGCGTCATAATTGCCCAAAATTTAGGCGATCAGCCCAAAATTTAGGCGCATACCGCCATAGAGTTGTGCACACGCCGACTGTTCCGAATTGCCACGCGGGGAGATGGGGCTTGGCGGCTCTTGCCAGGATGAGAGGGGCGATCTATAATACGGAGCGTTTTTGTGTATACACCCTACTGCAAGGAATTGTCATGTCGGAAACCATGATCGAAATATCTGACCTGACCC
>JADGCE010000040.1:10030-19236 GCA_015229095.1 Magnetococcales bacterium
CTACTGCAAGGAATTGTCATGTCGGAAACCATGATCGAAATATCTGACCTGACCCGAAATTATGGTCCGACCAAGGCGCTGGACGGCATCGGATTCCAGGTACAACGAGGCGAGGTGATGGGCTTCTTGGGTCCAAACGGCGCGGGAAAGACCACGGCCATGCGCATTCTGGCCGGTATCCTGGCCCCCACGGAGGGCAGCGTCCATGTGGCGGGGTTGGACATGATCGCCAACCCGGTCGCGGCCCGGAGCAAAATCGGTTTTTTGCCCGAATCCCCCCCCATCTATGACGAGATGACCGTCCGGGAATATCTGACCTATCTGGCGGCGTTGCGCCAGGTTCCCAAGGCCAAAGTGCGTTCTGCCGTGGAGCACACCATGGAGCGTTGCGGGCTCAAACATACCGCCGATCGCCTGCTGCGCAACCTTTCCAAGGGCTATCGACAACGGGCCGGCATTGCCCAGGCCATCGTGCACAGCCCGGAGGTGGTCATTCTGGATGAACCGACCGTGGGCCTGGATCCCATCCAGATACGGGAGATACGGCAACTGATCCGCGAGTTGGGCGGGGAACACTCTGTGCTGCTCTCCACCCACATCCTGCCGGAAGTGCGCGTGACCTGCAACCGGGTGGCGGTCATCAACCAGGGCCGCATTGTGGCCAACGATACCCTGGAAGGATTGGAACAGAAGGCCTCCGGTACAGGCGCTTTTTTTATGCGCTGGCGGCACCCGCCAGAGCTCTCCGTTTTGCAGCAGGTTCCGGGGGTGGCGCGTGTCGGGGAAAAATCCGGTGGCTGGACCATCACGCCCGTGCCCGGTCAGGATCCCATTCCCGAATTGGTGCAGCGCTCCTCCAGTCAGGGGTGGGATCTCCGGGAATTGCTGCCTGCCGGTGAATCCCTGGAAGAGATATTCTTGAACCTGACCACCCGGGAGGAGGAGGCGGAATCCCTCTCTTCCGGCCCTTCCAAGGAGGTGTGATGATGAGAGCCGTGTTGACCATCGCGTCGCGGGAGTTGCGCAGTCTTTTTCTCTCCCCCCTGGCTTGGACCCTGCTGGCGGTTTTGTTCGCCATCGCAGCCTACATGTTTATGGCGGCAGTTTTTAATTATCAAATCAAACAGGTGCAGTTTCAGGCCTTTGGCGAGTCGGGCAAATTTTCTTTGACCGATTGGACCGTGGCCCCCATGCTGGGCAATGCGGCCGTGTTGCTTTTGTTGATCATGCCCATGCTGACCATGCGCCTGTTTGCTGAAGAGAAACGGCGGGGCACCTGGGCGGCAATCGCCTCCTCTCCCCTGGCTCCCATGGAGATCATCCTGGGCAAATATATGGGACTTTTGCTCTTTTTGGCGATTACGGTCTCCCTGCTGGCCTTGCCGCCCCTGTTGCTCTTTTTCTTCGGCAATCCGGATCCGGGGCAACTCCTCTCCGGATTGCTGGGGCTGTTTTTGTTGGCGGCCTCCTTCGGCGCGGTGGGGTTGGCAGCCTCCAGTGCCACTGACAATCCGATTGTGGCGGCCTTGGCGGCTTTTGGTCTGCTGTTGCTGCTCTGGGTTGCCTCCTGGATGGGAGAGGCGGGGGGGAGCGGTGTTGCGGTGTTGCTCAACTATCTTTCTCTGACCAACCATTACCAGAACTTTTTGACCGGTGTGGTGAGCAGTACCGATCTGGTCTATTTCCTGTTGTTGGCGGCCGTCGGTCTGCTGTTTGCCCGACAACGCCTCATGGCAGAACGGATTCGCGGCTAGGGCGCGGTCGAGGAGAGAGACAATGAACATGAATCGCACCACCCGCATGACGCTGCGCGTGCAGAGTTTTTCGACGGGATTGATCGTGCTGTTGCTGTTGGTTCTGCTGGCCTACGCCAGTCACCGCTATCCCATCCGTTGGGACTGGACGGCTACCCATCGCCACTCTCTGGCGGAGCAGTCTATCAAGGCGATCCAGGCCTTTCCCAAAGGGATCACCGCCTCGGTCTACGTTCAGGAACAGGGGGAACAGCGTACCCAGTTGGCGGCCTTGCTGGAGAAATATCGGGCAGCCAACCCGGAGTTGTCCGTGCGTTTTGTCGACCCCGATCTGGATCCGGCGGCGGCCCGGCAGGCGGATGTGGCCATGTATGGCACCATCGTTCTGCGCTCGGGGGAGAAGACGGAAAAAGTGACGGAAAACAGCGAAGAGTCTCTGACCAATGCCCTGATCCGTTTGGCCAAAGGCGATACCAAGGTGATTCGTTTTGTCAGTGGGCATGGTGAGCATCCCCTCCCGGAACGGGGCGGCGCCCTGCCCGATGAGAGGGGCGGTCGCGCCCAGGAGCGGTTGTCCTATGCCAAGGCGGCGGCACTTCTCAAGGGTGAGGGGTATCAGGTCTCCTCCTTCAACCTGGCGGCGGTGGAAAAGATACCTCAGGATACCGTGGCGATTGTTCTGGCGGGGCCCCGCACGCCCCTGTTGCCCATTGAGGTGGAGCGTTTGCAGGTTTGGTGGGAGGCAGGGGGGCGCATTTTGCTCATGAGCGATCCCCACACCCAGACCGGTCTGGAGCCGTTTTTGAAATCCCACGGTGTGACCCTGCTGGAGGGGGTTGTCATCGATCCGGTGGCCCGCCTGTTTGGCGGTGGCATGACCACGCCTCTGGTCAACCAGTATGACGGGGAGCATCCCGTCACCAGCGGTCTGCAGGCGGCTTCGTTTTTTCCAGAGGCCCGTGGTCTGCGTCTGGAGGCGGTGCCGCCCGAGGGGGGAGAGGGGAACAAGCCGCCAGCGGCCTCCACAGCGGTTCGTTTGCTGTCCGGGGCAGAGCGGGGCTGGTTGAAGGGTGGCAGTGCCCCACTGGAGGCGGGTACGTTGGAATTCAATGCCGGGACCGATCAAAGGGGCCCCATTCTGCTGGGCGTGGCGATTCAGAAGGAGAAGAAGCGGTTGTTGGTGGTGGGGGATTCCGATTTTGTTGCCGATGCCTACGTGGGCTTTTCCGGCAATACGGATCTGTTCCTCAACATGATCCGCTGGTTGGCCGAGGATGAAAATTTTATCGCCATCAAGCCCAAAGAGGTGACAGATTCCGGTCTGCTGCTCTCCCAGGGCAGCGGGACGATGCTGTTTGTGGGGCTGGTTTTTGGCATCCCTCTGGTGTTGTTGGTTGCCGGTTTCACCATCTGGCGGGGCCGCAAGCAGCGGTGATGTGTGGTATGTCGTCGGGTTTGCTGTTTGGATGCTTATCGTAAGGAGTGCCCATGTCTGACACCCCACCCATGGCTAAAGTTTGGAAAGTCAATCTTGTTTTGTTGTTGATTGTGTTGGGGGGCGCGGCGACGCTGTGGTGGCTGGATGCCCAGGAGGGCCAGCGGGTCGAGGCGGATAAGGCCTCAAAGCGCATCACCCATCACTTTTCGGTCCAGGAGAGCAGCGGACCGAAGGCGGTGGTGCGCGTGGAGTGGCAGTATCCGTCGTTGGGCAAAGAGCCGCAAGGGGCGGGTCGTGTGACGATCGTACCCCAGGAAACCGCCCCAGAGGGTAAGGGAGCACCGCCGGGGCGGTGGCGCATCACCGCCCCGGCGGCGATGCAGAGCAACGATGGGGCGGTAGCGCGTCTGTTGGGCATTTTGGGGGAAAACTATGACCGCAAGGTGGCGGAATCCGGTGCGGACCCGGCACCCTACGGCTTGCAGTCGCCTGCCGCTGTGTTGACCGTCCACAATGGGGCGGGTGAGAGTCTGCAACTGAGTGTTGGCCAGAGTGCTCCGGCCAGCAAGAAGCACTATCTTCAGGTGGGCGCGCAGGGACCGGTGGTTCTGGTGCCGGCTCAGGCGGTCAGCGGGCTCTTGCAGAGTTTGAACGATGTGCGGGAGAAGCGGTTGTTCGCCAACCCTGCCGGGCGGCTTGTGCAGCGCATCCATCGGGAGAGCCCGAGCGGGCAGACGACGCTGGTCAGGGAGGCAGACAAGCCTTGGCAACTGCTGGCTCCCCTGAAAGATTTGGCCTCTGAAAGCCGGGTCGAGGCATGGCTGAATGCCTTGCTCCAGATCAGCGGTAGCGGTTTTGCCCCCGTATCGGCGGAGGGGGCTTTCAAGTTGGTCACACCGGATTGGAACCTGGTGCTGGAGGGCGCGTCCGGGGAGAAAGAGAGGGTGCGCATTCAACGCCAGGAGAAACGGTTGCTGGCGTGGCGCG
This sequence comes from Magnetococcales bacterium, assembly GCA_015229095.1. Taxonomy (GTDB): domain Bacteria; phylum Pseudomonadota; class Magnetococcia; order Magnetococcales; family Magnetaquicoccaceae; genus Magnetaquicoccus. The sequence continues at coordinate 14,210 of JADGCE010000040.1, forward strand.
AGGGAGAGGTGGATGCCCTGGTGCTGGACAGCACGCAGGCCGAAGAGTTGGACAAGTCTGCCATGGAGCTGATTGCCTTGCGCCCTCTGCCTCTTCCACAGACACCTGCCAAGCTTCAGGTGACGCATCAGGGCAAAACCCTGACCGCAACCAAAGAGGGTGGACAATGGCCCAAGCCGGTTTGGAACGGCGTCGAGGATATTCTGACACGAGAGGCCTGGCGGGGTGTGTCACCCAAACCCCATGGCGATGCTTGGTTGACCGTGATTGTCTTCCAGGATAACGAGCAGAGGGTGATTCCGTTCTGGAAGGAGGGGGGGAGTGTTGTGTTGGCTCCCCCCAACCGACCGTTGGAGCTGGAACTGACTCAGTATCAGGTCAAGGCCTTCGAGGAGACGATCAAGGCACTGCTTGCGGAGGAGTAGGGGGGGTGGGTCCGGGAGCGTGGGTGCTCCCAGACCCGGAGAGGGAGCAACCGTTATGCGGTGCCCATGGTCTCAACCAGCAGATCCACAGGCATGGCGGCGTTTTCCGCTTCGCCCTCTTGCATCTCTTCATCACCGGGAAAGCGGGCCAGCATGCTGGCCAAGCCATCCAGCAGTTGATCATGGGAGCCGGAAAAGGCCTCGATTTGCTGTTTCAGGGTGCCGTTTTCCTGCTCCAGGCTGGCGATGTGCCGGTCACGCTGGCCGACGCTCTCCTGCATGGCCGCCACCTTGTTTTTCAACGCTGCGATGGTGTGGCTCATGCTGGCCAGACGGTTTTCCAGTTGGACCAGGGGATGGGGTTTTGCCGGGGCGGCCATGGTCGCAGGCAGGTGAGGGGCGAAGGTCGCCTGTGCGGGCTGTTGAAAAGCGGGGGTCTGCTGCTCGGTCAGGTTCATGGAATGATTCCTTAATGGTTGGGATAATAGGATAATTTTTAGCGGCCTGGGGAGAGCCTGTCACCGGGCTTGCGGGTGATTACGCAAATTTGAGACCAGATTAACGCAATCCTTAAAAGGGGCTGTGGATGGGGCAAAAGGGCAGGATTGAGGGTTTGAAAGGGGAAGCGCAGGGTTTCGGGGGGCAGGCAGGTGGGCGCGTGTTGACAATTTGTTGACGTGGACGTGGTGGGGCGATGGCACTGGTTTCCGTCAATATTCCGGGGTTGTCCGGGTGGGGCTTTTGCCTGGCTGTGCTGTTGCGCAATTCTCGTGCCTCTTGCCATGTGGGGCTTGTTGTCTCGTGATCCACGTGCTACACTGAAGGACCGCGTCGGGACAGTGTGGAGCATGTTGGCGAGATGGCTGGGTTCTTGCTAGACATCGGGGGAATATGCGGCCCCTTGCGACGGTGGGAGGGTAGTGGGAGTGTTCGACCCAAGCGTGGACCGATGGATGAACCTACATTCAGGCGGGAGTGGTGGAGTTGATAGCCAAAAGAAAGGAAACAACAGGTGCTTCACGCAGCGGTGTGCTGGCTCTCCTGGCGGGTTGTTTATTCTCGCTGCAGGTTGTTCCAGCCTGGAGTATGACCCTGCGGGAAGCGGCTGAACTGGCCGTGAAAACCTACCCCGATGTACGGGCTGCGGAGGAGTTTGGCAAGGCACTGGATCAAAAGGTGCAGCAGGCCTTTGCGGGATATCTGCCAAAAATGGATTTTACCGCCGGGTATGGACGGGAAAAATCGGACAACTCCACCACCCGATCTGTCCATAAAACAGCAGGCCGCACCGATCACAGCCTGACCATGGATCGGGGCGAGGCCGGTGTTGTCGTCAAGCAAATGCTTTTTGATGGTTTCGATGTACGCTCCAAGGTGGCCCAGGCCCGCGCCCAATTGCAGGCTGCCCAGGCACGGTTGGAGTTGACCGCAGACTCGGTGGCACTGACGGCGGTGCAGGCCTATGTGGACTTGATCATGAAATATATCCAACTGGAGATGATCAAGGATAACGTTCTCCTGCATCAACGTATTTTGGATAAAGTGCAGAAAAAATTCGAGGGGGGTGCCGGTCCCCAGGCGGATGTCAGTCAGGCCAAGAGTCGCACCTTCCTGGCCTCGGCCAATCATGCCAGCAACCAGGCTGCCTACCAGAACGCCCGCGCCAAATTTACTGAAATGATGGGCATGCCTGCCTTGGAGGAGGAGGAGATGGTGCGGCCGCTGACACCGGAAAACCTGCTGCCCAAATCGGTGGATGAGGCATTGCAGGCGGCCATGAACGACAATACCGAGCTGCAGGCCGCACGTTTCAACGTTGCCGCCGCCGAGGCCGGCCTGGAGATTGCCAAAGCCGCCTTGTGGCCAACCATGGATATGGAACTGACGGCGACCAACAATGCCAACGTGGGGGGAACCGAAGGTCACGGCCAGTCCATGGCCGCCATGTTGCGCATGAACTATAACGCCTTTGACGGTGGCGCGGATGTTTCCAGGATCCAGGAACAACGTAACCTGCTGGAACAGGCGCGCCAAAACCTGGACAAGGCCCAGCGCAGCCTGGAAGAAAATACGCGGGAGACCTGGCATAAACTGGTCATGTCCCAAAATCGCATCGCTTTCATGAAACAGCACTATGCGGTCAGCAAGCAGGTGACGGCCTCCTACCATGATCAGTTCAAGATGGGCAAACGCACCCTGTTGGATGTGTTGAACTCGGAGAATGAGCTGTTTTCTGCCAAAAATGGTCTGCTGTTCGAGGAGTTGACCTACGTCAAGAACGCCTATGAACTGTTTGCCAGAATGGGAACTCTCCGGAATGCACTGAGCAAGGAGCCGCCCCCGACGCCAGACCAGAAGATCCGGATAGAGAAAACGGAGGAGCCGCCGGATATCGAGCAGCCGGGATCTGGGCCGGTCGGTGCGCCCCCTGCCGGAGCGAAATCGGCCAAACCAGCCGCCGCAGTGCCAGCAGCGCGACAGAAGGGGCCCGTGGCAGACATACCAGAAGAGGGGGCACAGACGCTGGTCGCACCGCCTGCAACGGCCTCGGATGCCTTGGTGCCGCTGAATGCGCACTCTCTCCCCCCTGTGCCGGTCTCTGTCGAGGAGGCGCTGCTGCCTGCAGCAACCTCTTCCCCTGTTGAGCCGGTCCCTACCGGTGAGTTGCCACCCGGCTGATCAGGCGTGTTATCGATCTTCTGGGTGCCGTACTGGACGGTGTGTCGGCATAATGGGTTGGAAAGTCTTCTGGGGAGCGGGGCGTGTCGTCTCCGGTCGTTGCCCTCTGCGCTGCTTGTTGTGCGTGGGAATTTTAGAGGAAAATAATGAAATTCAACCTGTTTTTTGTTTCGTCTTCCGGGGTGCCGGGTCGTCATCGCGGTCGTTGGTTCCCTGCCATGCTGCTGCTGGCCTCTCTGTTTGCCCCTCCTTGCCTGGCCGCACCCGCCGACACTACCCCTTTTGAGCAGGCCGTTGCCTCTGCGTTGGATTCAAACCCGAAAATTTTGGCCGCCAGGGCCACATTGGCCGCCACCAAAGAAAAATATGAGCAAAGCGTGGCAGCCCTGCTGCCGGATATCTCCTTTGTCGCCTCCCGAACCTCCTACTCGGATACCTGGACCGATTCCAACAACGGCCAAAGCCCGGACCGCTTCAGTGTCAACCTGATTCAGCCTCTGTTCCGGCGGCCATTGCTGCTGGCTCTGCAACAGATCAAGCCTTTGATCGAGGCGGCGGATGAGGAATACAATGCTGCCCTCCAGAGCGTGCTGTTGGAGAGCGTCCAGGCCGTGGTCAATGTGCTGCTGACGGAAAATATGGAAAAACTGGCAGCGGAGAACCTAGTGTTGAGTCACCGCAACCTGGATGCGGCCCTGAAGCGGCGCAAGGCGGGGGATCTGACCCGCACCGATGTGGATCAGGCCGCTTCCCGGGTCTCCACATCGGAGGCCGAGTTGATTCGGGCCAAAAATGATGCCCTGGTGGCGCGTGCCCGTTTCGAGGAGACCGTGGGGATGGCCGTGCCGGCAGGATTGACCATTCCCAACGTGCCCCCCAGCCTGCTTCAGGGCACGCTACAGGATCTGATCGGTCGACGGAGCCATCGTCCGGATCTGCGTGCTGCTGAGCTGCGTCTGGCCTCGTCGGACGTTTCCGTGGATATCGAAAGGGCCGGCCATCTGCCCATGCTGGATCTGCAGGCCAACGCCCTTACCTTTCGAGGTGGTACGGGTGCCAGTGCCGAGAAGATCAGCGGGGAGTATCAGTACAGCGTTGCCGTGCAGCTGACCCTCCCTCTCTTTTCCGGTGGTAAAACCCTTTCCAAAACACGGGAAGCGATGGATACCCGGGATGTCCGACAGGCTGATGTGCAACGGGTCGATAAACAGGCCCAGCGGGAGATTCAACAGGCTCACCTTTTGGTGCATAGTGCCAAAGCAACGGTGACCTCCGCCGAGTCGGCGTTGCAGTTTTCCAAGGAGGCCGTGAAGGGGGTGGAGGAGGAGTTTGCGGCGGGTTTTCGGACCGTTACCCAGTTGTTTGAACTCCAGAACCAGTTGTTCCGCGCCGAAACAGATTTGGCCAAGAATCGTTATGAGCTGATCTCCTCTCAATACCAACTGCTGCATACCCTGGGCCGTTTGACCACCCAGGATCTCCAGGAGGGCGGTCTCCTGTCAAAGGAGGGAGGCGCCGACCTGTCGTCCGCTGAATCTGAGGATACCAACCTGTTTACCCGCATGATTGACGCACTGAGAAGGGATCCTGCGCTCGACGCTTCCCCCCCGGTGGTGCTTCCCGGTGCCAAACAGGAGGGGTCGGCTTCCTCCGGTTCTTCGGGAGTGCCTGCCGGTCCGCAAGAGTTGCACAGGCAGCAGCAACCGCGCGAGAGGCTCTCTCCCCGTTGAAGGGTGACCTTGCCCTGAAAAAATGGCGTGAGGAGGGGGGACAGGTGGAAAAATGGGCCTTGATCATCGTTTCGGCCATTCCTGGGGGAGGCGGTTCTCCGCCTCCCCCAGACCCCCTCCACCCTTTTTTCTCAATAGTTTTTTATTATTAGGGGTCCAGGGGGATTATCCCCCTGGCGGGGTCCAGGGGCAG
>JADGCE010000041.1:0-13589 GCA_015229095.1 Magnetococcales bacterium
TCGTCTTGCCATGGTCCACGTGACCGATGGTACCGATATTTACGTGAGGCTTGTTCCGTTCAAATTTGGCCTTTGCCATTCCAATTTCCTCCCAGTGAGGTTGCAGTGGGGTCTATCAAAGTTTGGAAACACACTCAAGACTTCATTTAAAGTCAAAAAATAATGGAGCCCATGAACGGATTCGAACCGTTGACCTCTTCCTTACCAAGGAAGTGCTCTGCCGACTGAGCTACATGGGCAAAACAGCTCACAACATCCAGCCACACCAACCATCGCCCCCACAAACACCCGCAACACCCGACAGGACCATGGCCTGGAGCGGGTGGGGGGAATCGAACCCCCATGTTCAGCTTGGAAGGCTGACGTTCTACCACTGAACTACACCCGCCGAACAGAACCACGGGCCACCCCCTGCGTAGAATCCACGCTGACCCGGCTCTTGGTGGGTATGGTGGAGGGGGAAGGATTCGAACCTTCGAAGGCTGAGCCGGCAAATTTACAGTCTGCTCCCTTTGACCGCTTGGGAACCCCTCCTGACCCTCAAGAGCCCGCTAGTCTTACCTGTTGTCAGGAGCCCTGTCAAGAGTTTCTGCGCACCTAGTCTAAATTATCTTTCCGATTCCCTTCCAGGATGGTCACCACCGCCCAACTCTCCTCGTGACCAGGGTTGCGGTAGCTGTGGCGGACGTTACCACGAAAGGCCGCCGTTTCGCCAGGTTTTAAAAGCAAATGCTCCCCCACCACCTGCAATTCCACCTCACCGCGCAAAATGTGCAGATACTCCTCGCTGCCCGGCGGGTGGGGCAACCCCTGATAAAACCCTTGTGCCCGCAGATAAAAAATGGTCTGGGTAAAGTGAAAGGCGCCAGGCGGCGACACGGTCACAGCCCGATAGGCCTCATCCGCAGAAGAGACCCGCCGCATGGCGTGGGCAGGGAAATGCTGGATGTGCCGTTGCTCGGACTCCACCAGTTCGTCAATGCTCATCCCCAAGGCCTTGGCGATCTTGAACACCACCGCCAGACTGGGATTGGCATCATCCCGTTCCACGGTGGCCAATGTCGCCCTGGGAATGCCCGCCCGGTCAGCCAACTGCTGCTGGGTCATTTTACGCCGTCCTCGAATGGCCCGAATACGGGTTCCAACCAGATTGTTGATCAACAGATTACCCCCAAAAATGAAGCGAAGCCACTCCCTCCCGTGACAACACAGAAACATAATTGTTGGTATACCATTTTTTCCGCTTGACGGAAAGGTCTGCCGCGTGCATAATTATGGCCATGTCACGGAACGCGCACCGTAACCCCACTGTACCCTATCCGCTAACCCTGCTGCAACCCTGGAGAAATGCCATGAGTGTCCTGGTTACCAAACCGGCCCCTGATTTTACCGCCAATGCGGTTATGCCCGACAACAGCATCAAAGCCGACTTTCGCCTCTCCGATTATCGGGGCAAATATGTGGTGCTTTTTTTCTATCCCCTGGATTTCACTTTTGTCTGTCCCTCGGAGCTGATCGCTTTTGATCATCGTCTGCAGGAGTTCAAAAAGCGGGGCGTCGAGGTGATCGGCGTCTCCATCGACTCCCACTTCACCCACTTGGCATGGAAAAACACGCCCGTGAACAACGGCGGCATCGGCCAGGTCCAGTATCCCCTGGTGGCCGACATTTCCAAGCAGATCACCACCGATTATGATCTCTACTTCGGTCCGGGCATCGCTTTGCGGGGCTCCTTCCTGATCGACCAGAGCGGTGTGGTGCGCCATCAGGTGGTCAACGATCTGCCCCTGGGTCGGGATATCGATGAAATGTTGCGCATGATAGACGCCCTGCAGTTCCATGCCGAGCACGGCGAAGTCTGCCCCGCCGGGTGGAAAAAAGGCAAGCCGGGCATGAAGGGATCCACCGAAGGGGTGGCTGAATATTTGGCCTCCCATGCCGATACACTGTGATATCGATCTGACCTGTACAGCCCCCTGAAGGAGAAAACGGACCATGGCTTTTTCGCTACCCCCACTGCCCTACGACAAAGGTGCCCTGGCACCCCATATTTCCCAGGAAACCCTGGAGTTTCACCACGGCAAGCACCACAACACCTATGTGGTCAACCTCAACAATCTGGTCCCTGGCACCGAGTTTGAGCATATGTCCCTGGAGGAGATTGTTCTCAAATCCTCCGGCGGCATTTTCAACAATGCCGCCCAGGTATGGAACCACACCTTTTACTGGCACTGCCTCTCCCCCAATGGCGGTGGTGAACCGACGGGCGCCTTGGCCAAAGCCATCGAGTCAACCTTTGGTTCGTTTGCCCTCTTCAAGGAAAAATTTACCGCCACCTCCGTCACCACCTTTGGCTCTGGATGGGGTTGGTTGGTGAAAAACGGGGAGGGTGGCCTGGAATTGATGAGCACCAGCAATGCGGGCACCCCGGCCACTTCCGGGAAAAAAGCCCTGCTTACCTGTGATGTCTGGGAGCACGCCTACTACATCGATTACCGGAACGCCCGTCCCGGCTATGTAGCCGCCTTCTGGAACCTGGTCAACTGGGATTTTGTGGCCAAAAATTTTGCCGAGTAACAACCCGCGCCGTCGGGGATTGGGGGGAGAGTTCCCCTCAACCCCCGACGCGGGGCCCGCGCCGCCCTTTCCCCTTGTATGGAACCGCATCGTGCGGAAAAACCACCCTGCGCAGACCGGCTTGGCTAGACCAGAATTGGCAGGAGGGTGTCCCGCAGCCAGTGTTCGTCATCCCTCTGTGGATAATCCGTATTGAAGTGCAGGCCGCGACTCTCCTTGCGATGGATGGCCGAGCGGATGATCAGCGAAGCGATCAGGGCAATGTTGCGCAACTCGATCAGGTCACGGGTGACCTGACAGTCCCAATAATATTCGTTGATTTCCTGTTGCAACAATTCAATACGGTGCCGAGCCCTGGCCAATCGGCGATTGCTGCGGACAATACCCACATAATCCCCCATGAAACGGCGAATCTCGTCCCAGTTATGGGAGATCAACACCGCCTCCGCACACTGGCCCTCTGTTCCAAAATTGTCCCAGGGAGGCAATGCGGGCTGGGTGACATGGGGGCGCTCGCGCATCTGGGCGATAATGGCGTTGGCGGCGGCATCGGCAAAGACCAAACACTCCAAAATGCTGTTGGACGCCAGTCGATTGGCACCGTGCAGGCCGGTGTGACTCACCTCGCCGATGGCGAAAAGGGCATCCAGATCGGTTTTGCCATCCAACCCGGTCACCACGCCGCCGCAGGTATAGTGGGCCGCCGGCACCACCGGAATGGGCTCCCGATCCATCTCGATGCCAAAGGAGGCGCACTTGGCCAGGATGGTGGGAAAATGCTCTTCCAAAAACGGCCTGCCCCGGAATGAAATATCCAAAAAAACACAGGGATCCCCTGTGCGTTTCATTTCAAAGTCGATGGATTGCGCCACCACATCCCGGGGAGCCAACTCCCCGTCCGGATGGTGGTGTGGCATGAAGCGAACCCCATCCTTGCGCAGCAAAAGGCCTCCCTCCCCCCGCACCGCTTCGGAAATCAGAAAATTTTTGGCACTGGAATGGTAAAGACAGGTGGGATGAAATTGAATAAATTCCATATTGGCCACCCGACAGCCTGCCCGATAGGCCATGGCGATGCCATCCCCGGTCGCCGTATCGGGATTGGATGTGTAGAGATAGACCTTGCCAGCCCCCCCCGTGGCCAGAATGGTAAAACGGGCCTGGTAGGTGAGCACCCGCGACGAAGGGATATCCAGGACATACGCGCCATAACACCGGTTGGGTTGTCCGGGAACAAAGCGACCGACTTTATGGGCGGTAATGAGGTCTACGGCAATCTGGTTCTGATACAGGCGAATATTGGGATGCTGGCTCACCCGTTCCAGCAAAATTTCCATGACCGCCTTGCCTGTGGCATCGGCGGTATGCACCACCCGTCGGGCCGAATGCCCCCCCTCCCGGGTGAGATGATAGCCCCCATCCACATCCCGACTGAATGAAACACCCAGATCGATCAGACGGCGAATGGCGCGGGAGCCATTGCTCACCACAAAGCGCACGGTGTCCGGGTGGCACAGGCCGGCCCCCGCCGTGTGGGTATCCTCGATGTGGGCCTCCAGTTGATCCTCAGGATCCAGCACCGCCGCGATACCCCCCTGGGCATGTTGACTGTTGGATTCCCCCGCCTCCGTTTTGGTCAACACCATCACCGTGCCGTTGCCTGCCAACCGCAACGCCAAGTCCAGGCCCGCAATACCACCGCCCAGGATCAAAAAATCGGCGCAAAGCAACCGTTCTTCCGCAGGATTAGCTATCATGATTCCTCTGTGCCTCGCTTCATCAAGCGTAGTCAACACTTCGCCTCCCATGGTACGATGACGGGGCGTGTTGTTGCCAGCTTTAATCTGAACGCTTTGCAAAAAATGGGGTCATTCAGGATGTCGGAGTCCCAATCCAGCCCTCCTCGTGAAAAAAGCGAGGAACCAATCGGCAAAAACCATGATCAAATGGTGATCGATCGTGTGCTGGCCGGGGAGCAAAAGGCTTTTGAGCTGCTGGTGCGGCAATACCAGGGCAAAGTCATCTCCGTCATTGCCCGCATGGTGGACGATCCAGACAAGGTGCGGGATCTGGCCCAGGAGACCTGGATCAAGGCCTATCGCTCCTTGCCCGGTTTCCGGGGTGAGGCGGCCTTTTTCACCTGGCTGTTTCGGATTGCCACCAACACAACAAAAAATCATTGGCTTGCCAGGAGGGAGAGTCTCCCCCTCAGCAGTCTGGAAGAGGAGGATGGAACGGAATATGTGCCACCCCAGCTGCGAGACCATGAAACCCCGGAACGACTCCTGCTGCGCAAGGAGATGCTGGAGAATGTGCAATCGGCCATGGATGCCTTGGTTCCCAACATGAAGCAGGCTATCCTCCTCAGGGATGTGCGGGGGCTTTCCTACGAGGAGATTGCCCAGGAGCTTGGCTGCCCCGTAGGCACTGTGCGTTCGCGAATTTTCCGTGGACGACAGGAGATAGCCCAGCGGATGCAGGGCTATCTGGGGACCGGGGCACGCAAACGGTGAGATTTGCGACAGCGGCATGGTGTTATGGAGGGCGAAAGAGATGAGCTGTAATCCCGAATTGGTTTCTGCCTTCTTGGATGGTGAGCTGGAACCGATTATTGTGCGTCCGGTGCTCACGCATCTGCTCCGGTGTGACGACTGCTGCCAGACCATGGGCTGGTTGGCGCAGATCAAGGAGACGATTGCCGTGGGCACGCTGCTTTGGCAGGATCCGGAGGAGATGACCCGCACCATCATGGGGGCCATCCGAAACGAAAAAGTCTACACAGGCCGTTCGGGTTTGTTTGGCCGCCTGCGCCGCTTTGGTGTGCCTGCGGTGCTGATTGCCGGCGCACTGGCCGCCTTGCCCGCCACCCCATCCGTGGCGGAGGAGTTCCCGCCGAACGAATCATTCCACGAACCTGCGGAAAACCGTTCACAGTGTGAAGGAGAGAGGGCATGTTGCATGAAGAAGGGGTTGTAATGGCGCTGGATGGGGCATACGCTGTGGTGGCCAATCAGCGCAAGGGCAGCTGCGGTGGCTGTCACGGCGAGGCCAGTTGTGGCACTCTCTCCGGAGGACTCGGCAAAAAAACGGTGGGGATTCGCGCCCGCAATCCGCTCCAGGCAGCCGTGGGAGAGCGGGTGGTACTGGAGATTTCCGAGGGCCACCTCCTCAAGGCCTCCTTTCTGGTCTATGGCCTGCCCATACTGGCCATGATGGTCGTGGGCATACTGGGCCGCTCACTGGCCACCACTTTGGGCGTGGGAGACAGTGAAAGTGCCGGGGCATTGGCAGGCTTGGCGGCCCTGCTGTTGAGTTTTTGGGGACTGCACCGCTACAACCACCATATCCGCAACGATGCCAGTCAGCAGCCGGTGATTGCGCGCATTCTCCCATCAGCAGGCGGTGCTGTCACCTCGTAGCCCGTGGTGTGACATGCGCGGAGGTCGTCGTTGTTTACATTTACAGAAAAACAGGGTGGATCATGATGAAAAGAGATGGGTTTCATGCACAGGGGTTCCCTCTTCTCTCGGGTGTGTTGCTGTTGGCAGCCCTTCTGCTGCTCTCAATCCGGGGGGCTGCGGCGGCGAGTTTGCCTGATCTGGTGCCGCTGGTGAAAAAGCTCAAGCCTGTGGTGGTCAACATCAGTACCGTCCACAATCCTGTCCGTTCCAAAAGTGGCAAAATGGTTCCGGAAGGTTTTAATAATCGCTCACTGGATGAGTTGTTTCGCCGCTTTTTTGATCAACTGCCCCAGGACTCCCTGAAATCCCGTTCCCTGGGTTCGGGGGTCATCATCGACCCGGGTGGATATATTCTCACCAACAACCATGTCATCGCCGAAGCCGACGATATCCGTGTGCGCTTGCCGGATGAGCGGGAATTTGACGCCAAAGTGGTTGGCAAAGACAGCAAGACGGATCTGGCCCTGATTCGCATCGAAGGGGCGGGCACCTTGCCGGCGGCCCAGATGGGTAATTCCGATCAGGCAGAGGTGGGTTCCTGGGTGATTGCCATCGGCAATCCGTTCGGCCTGGAGACCACCGTGACCTCCGGCATCATTTCGGCCAAGGGGCGCATCATCGGCAGCGGCCCCTATGACAATTTTTTGCAGACCGACGCGGCCATCAATCCAGGCAACTCCGGGGGCCCCCTGTTTAATTTGGAAGGCGAGGTGATCGGCATCAACACCGCCATTTTTTCCCGTTCCGGGGGGAGCATGGGGATCGGCTTCGCGATCCCCGTCAATATGGCCAAGTCGGTGCTGGAGCAGTTGAAGACCCACGGTCGGGTCACGCGCGCCTGGTTGGGGGTACGCATCCAGTCTGTGACCCATGAGCTGGCCAAGGCCCTGGGACTGGACAAAAAACAGGGTGCCCTGGTTGCCAGCGTCGAGGCCGGCAGCCCTGCCCAGGCAGCCGGCATCCTGGCCGGGGATGTGGTGGTACGCTTCAACGGCCATGAGATCAACCAGATGAACGAGCTGCCCAGTATCGTCGCAGAGACGCCCGTTGGCAAAAAGGTGCGGGTCGAACTCATCCGGGATGGCAAACCCCTGACTGTGGAGGTTCAGGTGGCGGAGATGAAGGAAAAGGCCGGTGAGACAACGGCAGACAAAGGGGATACGGCCTCTTTTGGTGCCAGCGTGCGCGCCTTGACCCCCGAATTGCGGAGTCAACTGGAGTTGGAAGAGTCGGTACGGGGTGTGGTGGTGATGGAGGTGGAGCCCGGCAGCAGTGCCGATGAGGCCGGACTACAGGTCAAGGATGTGATTGCGGAGATCAATCGCAAGCCCGTGCGCGACATGGCCGACTTTCGCCGGGCCACCCAACACGCCAAACCCGGTGATACCTTGTTGATGCTGCTGTTCCGTAACGGCGAACCCATGTATCTGGCAGTACAGATGGGGCGCACAGGAAAATGAGCGACCCTGTTCATGGCCGCTTGAATGACGGCAACAATGGGGTTAGTATCTCCCGTTCGGGTGCGTCCGGGGTTGGTGCGGTTTTCGGGGCGCGGGTCATCCTGTTGGCCATTTCTGCAAGCAAAGGGAGGAGTCATATTTCGTGAGGATTGATGTTTACGACAATAATGTGGATCAGGCGATTCGTGTATTGAAGAAAAAAATGATCCGGGAAGGGATGTTTCGGGAGATGAAGAAGCGCAAGTTTTTTGAGAAGCCTTCCGAGCGCAAGCGTCGCAAAAAGGCGGAGGCGGTTCGTCGCCTGCGCAAAAAGATGCGTCGCTCTGTGAGTGGGCCAGGTTGACCCCAGCCGTTTGCTGTAACGAGAACTCTCTTCACTCCGGAAAAGGGTGGCTGCGCGGTCTTCCTGAAGCTTCCGGCCTTGCGTGGTTGTCGCAATGAGATTCCGACTGCAGGCGGTGGCATCAAAAAAATGGCGGTGTTTCCTCTCTTCGTCGCTCTTCGCTGGCGGTGCTTGGCCGTGCGGTTGACGGGGCTTCTCTCTCTGTCTGGAGGCATGTGGCGTGGCGCAACTGTTACAACCGAAAGAGTGGAAAAAATTTGTCAAGCCGGGGGATCGGATCTTTATCGGTTCCGGTCCGGGGTGCCCTCATGCCCTGGTACGCAGTTTGTTGGATCGGGTACACTCCAAACATTTTTTTGATCTGGAACTGGTTCATATTCTGACCCTGGGAGAGACCCCCTGGTTGGATCCCGGTTATCAGGATGCCCTGCGGGTGAACGCTCTCTTCCTGGGGGAGGAGACCCGCAAGGCAGTGCATCGGGGGGATGCCGACTATACCCCGTGTTTTCTGTCGGAGATCCCCGCCCTGTTTTCCAAGGGCGTTCTGCCCATCGATGTGGCGTTGGTGCAACTCTCGCCACCGGATGAAACGGGCTATTGCTCCCTGGGGGTGACGGTGGATATCGTCCGGGCGGCGATCGAATCCGCCCGCTATGTGATTGCCCAGTTCAACCCCCTGATGCCCAGAACCTTTGGCAATACACGCATTGCCCTGGAGGAGGTGGACGCCTACCTGGAGATCCCCGCACCACTGCCGGAGCTGCCCTCCGCCAAAATGAACAAAGAGACAGAGCGCATTGGTCAACATGTGGCCATGCTGGTGGAGGACGGGGCCACCTTGCAGATGGGCATTGGCAAGATTCCCGATGCAGTGTTGATGGCCCTGCGCCATCACAAGCATCTGGGCGTTCACACGGAAATGTTCAGCGATGGGTTGATGGCATTGATGCAGGAGGGGGTGGTGGACAACTCCAGAAAAGCCCTGCACACCGGCAAAACCGTGACCTCTTTCTGCATGGGTTCCCAGGCCCTCTATGATTTTGTCCGCGACAATCCCCTGGTGGAATTCTACACATCGGATTATGTCAACAACCCCAACATTATCGCCCAGCATGACCAGATGATCGCCATCAACAGTGCCCTGGAGGTGGATCTGACCGGTCAGGTGGTTTCGGATTCCATCGGCCATCGCTTTTACAGCGGTATTGGTGGCCAGGTGGACTTTATTCGCGGCGCGGCCAAGAGTCGGGGGGGGCGCCCCATCATTGCCTTGCCCTCGGTGACCAAGCAAGGCAAATCCCGCATTGTTCCCTTTATCACCGAGGGCTCCGGCGTGGTGACCTCCCGTGGGGATGTCCACTATGTGGTCACGGAGTACGGCATTGCCACCTTGCGTGGACGCAGCATTCGAGAGCGGGCCCTGGAGTTGATTCAAGTGGCCCACCCGGATCACCGGAAAATGTTGTTGCAACAGGTGCGGAAAAGCTTTTGGGTGCCCTCCTATCAGCAGTCTGCCCCGGCCCCGGCCAAAGATGTGGAGGATCTGCCGGTCGAAAAGATCAGGGCAAAGGATGAAAACACCTATTTTCTGCGTCCTTTGCAACCGTCGGATGAACGGCGTCTACAGGAATTTTTTTATTCCCACGATCAGGAAACCCTGCTGTTGCGCTATCACTATGTGCCGACCCGCCTCTCCCGGGAGCGGGCTTATGCCCTGGTGAACATTGAGCAGGATCGGGATCTGGCCCTCTGCATCACCACACGGCAGGGGCCACGCGAGGAGCTGCAAGCGGTGGGGCGCTATTATTTGCTGCCCAAGTCCAAAACCGCTGAACTGGCCCTGGTGGTGCGGGAAGACAAACGCAACATGGGATTTGGCAAACTTTTGCTGAAGCGCATCATCCAGGTGGCCCGCAAGCGGGCATTAACCTCTCTGCTGGCGGTGGTGCAAGGCGGCAACCAGCGGATGCGCACGCTGCTGGAGAAGGCCGGCTTTGTCGCCCAACCCAACAGCGAGGATCCGGCCTCCGTCACCCTGAGTTTGACCCTGTAGGTCGGGCGGAGCGCCATTCAAGTCGTCAAACGTCGGTAAATGTCGGCAATCTTCACCGGCAACTGTCGAACGTCATCCAGCACCACAAAACGGGCAGGACCGTAAAGGCGGGGCAGATAGTCGCGGGCCTCGCTGTCGATGGTGATGCAAAACGGATGGATGCCGCTGCGCCGGGCCTCAATCAGTGCTTTGCGGGTATCCTCAATGGCATACTGGCCCCGGTAGCCGTCGTAAAATCCGTCATAATCCTCCGGCTTGCCATCTGACAGAGTGATCAACAGGCGGGTTTTGGCCTCCTGACGGTTCAGCAGCGTTGTCGCGTGGCGGATGAAGACGCCCATGCGGGTATACTCCATGGGGAGAATGCCCGCGATGCGTCCCTCCACCGCCGGGTCATCGGGGTGTTCAAACGATTGGATGGCATACCATTCGCAGTGTTTGCGCGTCCGGCTGGAAAAACCGTAGACCGCATGGCGATCTCCCAATACCTGCAGGGCCTTGCACAACAACACCACACTCTCCTGAATGGCACGCATGATCCAGCCTTTGGTGGAACCGCTCATGTCCACCAGCAACAGCGTGGCCACATCCCGCTCGTAGCGTTGTCGGCGGCGATACAACCGCTCCCCCATCTCCAGGCCGATACGGGTATCCACCAGGGCTTGCACCAGGGCCTCCATATCCAGCTCATCGCCCTGCGCCTGCCGCCGCAACCAGGCGTCCCCTCCCCGCAGCAGGGCAAAGCTGCGCTGAATCACCTGCCAAACACCCCCATATTTTTCCAGCGTGGCTGCAACAATGGGTTCCGTTGATGGCTGAATGGAGCACTCTTTCAATACGCACCAACCCTTTCGGTAGTCCGCGCGATGAAAATCCCATTCATCATACAGGTGGATACCGGATGCGCTGGCGGCTTCCGCAGCAGGGGTATGGGGCGACCCGGCAGGGGCTGTCTGGGCATGGACGGCATAACCACCGGCTCCTGACGCCGTCAAATATTCCGGCGGAATGTGGCCCAAATCCTGGAGGATGGAGCGGCTCAGGTTGTGCAGCTCCTGGGGGGGAAGCAGGGGTTGACCATCCAACGACAGCTCCACGGTCAGGCCGTCGGCCAATGGTCGCCATTCCAGGTGGGGTTCGTGACCGGGATCAGGCAGGGGGATGGGCTCCCGTTGCCACAGCATTTGGCCAACGATGGTGCGAAATCTTGTTTTTTCCCGCTCCAGGCGGTTTTGCAAGGCAAGCAGGGCCGGACGATAGAGGGGGGCACTGTGAAAGGGCAGCGGTGGCGGTCGGGGCTCATCGTATAATCTTTCGATCCATGCCCCACTCTCTTCCCGGCTGGCTGAGGGGGCGGCCAGGGCCCGTGCCGCCTGTTGCCAGGCCGCCGAGGCCGGTCGGGCCGCCTGCCAGGGAGCCATGACGCGGGCCAGGCCCGGCAAAAGGCGGCCCAGGATGGCATCGACACGGTAGGCCTCCAAGGCAAGATAACAACCCGCCGCCCTTTCCGGGTCGGGATGGCGTGCCAGCCATTGAGGCAGTTGCGGAAAAAAGGTTCCAAAGCGTCCCAGTCCCCACAGGTGGGCAACCAGAGAGTGGTACAATCGGCCATTCTCCTGTCGTTGCCCGGTCAGGGTCAGGGCGGCGGGTAAAAAGAGGGTTTCAGTATCGGTGTAGGGCTGCTCTCCCTCTGCCAGTTGCAGGGGACGCCCCCCCAAGGCGGTGACGAAGGTATGCAACAATCCGCTCATCTCTGCCAGGAAAGCCGTCTCTGCTGATCGCCCGCTCCCGCCGGGTGGCCCGTCCCGCAGGAGAGCCAGGGCCTGTTGCAGACCATCCCGATCGTAGCGATCGATCACCATACCCAGCCAGCCGTCCAGATCCGGTCCTTGATCCAACAGCGGGGGAACACGCATCCCGCATTGAAAGGCCAGTTCCGGGTTGATGCGGGCCAGGATCGGCAGCCAGTGCAACATTTTTTGTTGCTGCGCGGGGGAACAGCGGGAAAGAATCTGGACGATGGGCAGCACGGTGCGACGGGAGGAGAGGGCTGCTTGAAGCATCTCTTCCAGGTGTTCCTCCAAAACATCCTCTGGTGACGGCTGCATGGCCTGGCTCTTCCTCAAAAAATGGAATCGCTCAAGGCACGGATGGCCGCAATCATCTCCGCATCATCGGTCAACGCCTGGGTGATGGCGGCCGCGCAAGCCGCTGTGGGGGAGAGACCTGCCAACATCAACCGACCGGCATGCA
The DNA here is from genome assembly GCA_015229095.1 of Magnetococcales bacterium. Lineage (GTDB taxonomy): Bacteria > Pseudomonadota > Magnetococcia > Magnetococcales > Magnetaquicoccaceae > Magnetaquicoccus. The sequence goes on from JADGCE010000041.1 coordinate 12,148, forward strand.
CCAGCAGGCGGGTGCTGGCCCCCTCTTCCAGACCGTTGCCTTTCAGGTTGCGGGTCAATTGGGCAAACTGCACCAGGGCGGCGGCCCTCTCCTGATCCAGACCGCTCTCTTTGTGGATGATCCATGCCTCTTGCCGGGCCGGGGGATAGTCGAACTCCATGGCCACAAAGCGTTGCCGGGTGCTCTGTTTCAAATCTTTGAGGAGGCTTTGGTAGCCGGGATTGTAGGAGATCACCAGACAAAATTCCGGGGCTGCCCTCAGCACGGTGCCCCGTTTTTCCATGGGCAGCATGCGCCGGTCATCGGCCAGGGGATGGATCACCACGGTGGTATCTTTGCGGGCTTCGACAATCTCATCCAGATAGCAAATCCCCCCATGCCGCACCGCCAGGGTCAGGGGACCATCCTGCCAGAGGGTCTCCCCGCCGATCACCAGGTAGCGACCGACCAGATCGCTGGTGGTCATATCTTCATGGCAAGAGACGGTGATCAGGGGACGCCGCAACCGCCACGCCATGTGCTCCACAAAACGGCTCTTGCCACAACCCGTGGGGCCCTTGAGCAGTATGGGCAAGCGATGTTCACAGGCGGCGGCAAAGAGATCGATTTCATTGCCCAACGGTTCAAAGTAGGGCTCATCGAGAATTCGATAGGGTTCCATTGTCACGGTATCGGCTGGCATGGGGGCTCCTGTGCTGTTGCAGACAACGGTGCCGAGGGGGGCGTATCAACCCTTGGCAAAATCATGTTCCCGTTCACAATCGGGACAAATCCAGGTGCGATGGCTGGCACCGATGACACCGATCTCCCGCACCCGACCCAGGCAATCGGTACAAAAGGCAAAGCCGCAGTCACAGCTCCAGGTAAACCCCTTGACCTCCTGGCAGATCAGGCAGGGATGAAAGGCTTTGATGGGAGATTTTCGTCGTCGGGTCGGGAGCGGATCGGTGTTCATCATGCCCTCACTGAGATGGATAAACGGGTGTTGACCGGGAACGCCTGCCTCGTGCAAAGGCCTTGCGCTGAGCCTGGCACGCCCCCGGAGAGACAGGGGGAAAATTTGCGGAAAAATGCAAAAAAAGCATTGACAACATGAGACCAAAAATGTTGTCCTATTGTCAAGAAGGAACGGATCGGCGGCTGCGGATTCGGCCACTCCGTTGACAAGCAGAGGATGGCATTTGTTCCGTTTGGCGTGCACAAAATATGGAACCTTTTTTGCACCAGCAGGGTCTGATGCGCGGCACCAAACGGCCTGGGGCCTGGTTGGCACGGTCACTCCACAGAACACCATACGCAAGAAACGAGGAGAACGATACGATGGAAAAATTTCTTTGGCTGGATACGTACAGCGTTGGCAATGAGGAGATTGACTTGCAGCACCAGAGGCTGTTCGCGCTCTTTAACACGTTGGTGGAGACCATTGAGGGGGGAAAGCAAAA
>JADGCE010000041.1:13689-18993 GCA_015229095.1 Magnetococcales bacterium
GGCATGGCTGCGGGAGCACATCAAGGGAGAAGATCAGCAATACAGCCCCTTCCTGCCCATCACTCCCACCCAGGTCAAAGCGCTCTCCCCGCTGACCGACGAGCGGGATGCGGCGATCATGCAGCCCTTTTACTGGGATGAACGCTACAGCGTCAGCCATCCCACCATTGACGCACAGCATCAGAGGCTTTTCACCATCTTCAACGGGTTGATTCGTTCCATTGCCACGGGGGATGGTCTGTTCGGCGTGGAGAAGGCTTTTTTGCAATTGCGGGGCTATGTCAAAAATCATTTCCGTTACGAAGAATCCTTGATGCGGGTCAACCGGTATCCCGATCTGGCCAGCCACAAAGAGCAGCATGACAAGATCTGCGTCGACATGAAACGGTTCCGCAGCCGGTTCAATGCGGCGAACGACCAGGACAAGGCCCGGATCGCGCGGGAGTTGGCGGCCTATTTCAGCGGCTGGCTGCAAGGCCATATCAAGGTGACCGACAAGCAGTATGTTCCCTACGTGAACCCATCATAAATTCGACCCCTATCGAGACGATATGTACTACCAGGAGAGAGGATATGTCTGAGAAAAACGATTCCAACCTTAACCCCACCCCCAACTTGGATGCGTTGGAAGAGGGGCCTTGGCCCAGTTTTGTCACCGGATTCAAGGATTGGATCCGGAAAACGGGTAACACCATGGCCCGTGGCGCTCTGGACCAGCTCAATTATTCCTATGAGACCAAGATGGGCTATTGGAAGGGAGGCGTGGTTGGCGTGCATGGTTACGGGGCAGGCGTCATCAGCCGCTATTCGATGATTCCGGAAAAATTTCCCGAAGCGGCAGAATTTCACACCATGCGGGTGCAACCGGCCCCTGGGCTGCATTACAGCACGAAAGCCCTGCGGGAGGTATTGGATGTCTGGGAAAAGCATGGTTCCGGTCTGCTCTCCATGCATGGCCAGACGGGCAATCTGCAACTGCAGGGCATTGCCCAGGGCAACGTTCAGCAATGTTTTGATGAATTGAACGCCCTTGGCTGGGATTTGGGGGGAGCCGGCGCCACGGTCCGCACGGGGGCCTCCTGTGTGGGACCGGCTCGTTGTGAGTCGGCCTGCTACGATACCCTGGGGGTGCATCATCAAGTATTGAGCTATTTTACCGATCTGGTTCATCGTCCCCAGTTGCCCTACAAAGCCAAGTTTAAATTTTCCGGTTGTCCCAACGACTGTTCCAACAGTATTCAACGCTCTGACTATGCGGTTATCGGCACTTGGCGTGACGATATCCAGGTGGACAAAGAGGCGATGGAGCGTTTCATCCAGAAAAAAGGGGTGGATTATCTGGTCAACAATGTCATCACCCGCTGTCCCACCAATGCCCTCTCTCTGCGTGGGAACGAGATGGTGATCAACAATGCGGATTGCGTGCGCTGCATGCACTGCATCAACGTCATGCCAGAGGCGTTGTCGCCGGGCAAGGAGCGGGGTATCACCCTGCTGGTGGGTGGCAAGGGACACCTGAAGGTGGGCAACATGCTGGGTTCTGTGATGGTGCCCTTCATGAAGATGGAGAGCCAGGAGGATATCGATGGGCTCATCGATCTGGTGGACCGCATGATCGACTGGTGGTCGGAGAATGGCTTGGATCATGAGCGGATTGGTGAATGCATCGAACGGGTCGGCATGCAACAATTTCTGGATGCCGTCGGTCTGGAGGCCAACGTGGACATGGTGGCCCATCCCAGGGACAACCCCTTCTTCAAAGCCAGTTATGACCATGATCCCCTGGCCGGCATTGGCAATGCAGCCTGACCCCCTGATCCATCGATCCCACTGAAATTTTATACTGGAGTGTAACACCATGGCCCAGAATACCACGACGGCCCCCAAGAGAAGCTATCAAACGGTCGAGAGCGGCCCCAGGGCTCCCGAAGCCTTTTTGCATCCCGTTTCCCGTAAAAATTACGGTCAATGGAAATATCACGAGCGTCCCCGACCCGGTGTCCTCAAGCATGTGGCGCACAGCGGGGATGTGCTGTACACGGTGCGGGCCGGAACCCACCGTCAGGTTACCGTAGATATCGTCCGTCATCTGTGTGATCTGGCTGACCAGTATGCCGATGGCCATCTGCGCTGGACGATCCGCAACAATGTGGAGTTCATGACCCCCAACTGGAATAATGTCGAGCCACTGATCCGCGCTCTGGAGGAGAGTGGCCATCCGGTGGGGGGCACCGGCAACTCCGTCGGCGCCATTGCCCACACCCAGGGGTGGCTCCACTGCGATATTCCCGCCACCGACGCCTCCGGCGTGGTGAAAAGCATGATGGACGAACTGTACGACGAATATGTGAACGAGCGGATGCCCAACCGGGTGCGCCTCTCCACCTCCTGCTGCGAAATCAACTGCGGCGGTCAGGCAGACTTGGCGGTGGTGGTTCAGCATACCCGTCCACCCCGGATCAACCACGCCATTCTCTCGGATGTCTGCGAGATGCCCAGCACCGTGGCCCGTTGTCCGGTGGCGGCCATCCGTCCCACCACGGTCAACGGCAAACCCTCTCTGATGGTGGTGGAGGAAAAGTGCATTTTCTGTGGGGCCTGTTTTGGGGCCTGCCCAGCCATGGAGATCAATCATCCCGAATATTCCAAAATGGCCATCTGGGTGGGAGGAAAAAATTCCAACGCCCGCAGCAAACCGGCCAACATGAAACTGGTCTGCCACGGGTTGCCCAACAATCCGCCCCGCTGGCCGGAGGTCACGCAGGTGGTGCGCAACATTCTCGATGCCTATAAAAGGGGCGGGCGGGATTGGGAGCGGTTGGGGGAGTGGATCGACCGCATCGGCTGGAAACGTTTTTTCAAAGAGACCGGGTTGCCCTTTGACACCTACATGATCGACAACTATCGGCATGCCCGCACATCCCTGAACATGTCCGCCCATATCCGTTTCTAAGGTTCCTGGAGAGAAACCATGCTGGCAAGCACCCCTATACACCAAGCGGCTCTCCAGTGGGCATATGCTCCCTTCAAAGAGGAGAGCGGTTTGGAGCGCATCGTCGCCTATGGCGATCGCAGCGGCAAATGCCCCACCTATGTGAACCGCACCCCTCCCTGCAGCGGGGCCTGCCCTGCCGGGGAGGATATCCGTGGGTATCACAATATCATCCGAGGAGTCTGGAAAGCTCCGGATCCCTGGGAGGCGGCCTTTCGCCGTCTGACCCGTACCAACCCTTTCCCGGCCGTGATGGGGCGGGTTTGTCCGGCTCCCTGCCAGGGAGCCTGCAATCGTCAATATCGCGATGAGACCATCGGTATCAACGCGGTGGAACATGCCATTGGTGAATATGCCATTGAAAAGGGATTGACCTTTACCGCCCCCACAACCGCCAGCGGCAAACGGGTTGCCGTGGTGGGTTCCGGACCGGGTGGACTCTCCTGCGCCTACCATCTGCGCCTCAAGGGGCATGCGGTGACCCTCTTCGAGCGGGATCCGGAACTGGGGGGCATGATGCGTTATGGCATCATGGGCTATCGGGTCTCCCGGCAAGCCCTGGATGCGGAGATCAAGCGCATCATCGACCTGGGGGTGGAGGTGCGCACCAACACCCGCCTGGGACAGGACATCAGCCTGCCCCGATTGCAGGCCGATTATGATGCGGTTTTTCTGGCGGTAGGGGCCCAGAAGGGGCGCGACATTCCCATTCCGGGGGCCAACGGAGCGGGCGTTACCAATGCCATTGAGATGCTGCGCACCTTTGAACTGGATCCCAGCCGCCTGCAGGTGGGCAAACATGTGGTGGTCATTGGCGATGGGGATGTGGCCATGGATATCGCCCGTCTGGCCCTGCGCCTGGGCTCCCAAACCACCCTGCTGTCCGGCGTTGCCCGGGAAGAGATGAAATGCTCCCACTATGAGTTTGAGGAGGCCAGCAGCGAGGGAACCCAGTTTGAATATTGCGTCGGTGCTGTCGAGGTACTGCGCGATGCCCAGGGTCAAATGACCGGCGTCCGCTGCGTGCGCATGGCCCGCAAAGCAAAAGGAGAGGAGGGCTGGGACCATCCGGTGCCTTTCTTCCGTTACCGTCCAGAGCCGGGCACCGAATTTGAGATTGCGGCCGACATGCTGGTGGCAGCCATCGGTCAAACCACCGATATGACGGGTTTGGAGCAGGCGACCGGAGGGAATGCTTTCTTCCAGGTGGACCACGCGATGCAGGTCAAGGGAATGACCAATGTTTTTGCCGGTGGGGACGCGGTGCGCATTCATCTGCTCACCACCGCCGTTGGTCATGGCCGCAAGGCAGCGGAGGCCATCGACGCCCTTTTGAATGGTCAGCCCATACCGTTGCCACAGCGGGCCGATATCGTCCGTTATGACAAGTTGAAGTGGGACTATTTTTTGCCCGGAGACCAGAAAAAAAGGGCTTTCCGCCATGTCAAGCAGGTGGAGGGGGATTGGGGTGAGACGCTGATGCCCCTGAACCGGGAGGTGGCGGCTGCCGAGTCCAGTCGCTGTATGAGCTGTGGTATGTGTTTCGAGTGCAACCAATGCATGCTGTTTTGTCCTCAGGATGCCATTCTTCGCTTCAAGGATAGTCCGGAAGGGGAGGTCATGTTTACCGAGTATGACCGCTGTGTCGGCTGCCACATTTGTGCGGAGGTCTGCCCGACGGGTTATATTGACATGGGCATGGGGCTCGGTTAGGCAACGGCGCCATGGAGAGGGATCACACGGATTCGCAACCACTTTTAGGATAACAGCACAAGGAGTCAGAGTGATGGAAAAGCTCAAGGAGCAACTGGAAGCGGCCATCTCCGAGTCGCGCAATTGGGCCGTTCGCGGCTGGAAAATGCAGTTTGGGCCCCATGGGCGATCCGTGGACTCCCTGCGTGCGGCGTTGGATACGCCTTTGCAAAGCAGTCGTCAGGAGTCTCTGGCCTATTGGCAAATGGTGGAAGGAATCGGTCAGGAAACCGCCATCCAGGGTGAAAAGGCCCGCCGGGCCCTGGATGGCAGCGATTGGGCCGCAGCCCATAATGCCCTGTTCCTGGCTGTTTTTCTGGAGCGCAAGGTGCGCAAGGAGGTTCCCACCTGGGGACCGCTCTTGACCGCGTTGGAGGCCGAAGGGCAGCGTTGACCAGGGTCTGTTGACATTCAAAAATTTTTGCCGGGGCCTGGGGGGCGTCACGGCCCCCAGCGGGTGTCCAGAAGGCAGAGCCCTTTGATGGGGCACGGGGCGAAGCCCCGAAATGAGTGGCGGGGCTTCGCCCCGCGCCCCACCAGGGGCTTTGCCCCTGGACCCC
>JADGCE010000042.1 GCA_015229095.1 Magnetococcales bacterium
CTCAGACCATCCAGTTGGGATCCGGCCAAGCCCCGCACCTGTGTCGATGTCAAGCCATCCAGCTGGGTGAAAGCCAACCCCGTCAACTGCACCGAGCTCAGATCATCCAACTGGGTTCCGGCCAGAGACGTCACCTGCGCCGAGGTCACGGTATCCAGGCTGGTGTTCGCCAAGCCGGACAAAACGCCGCCCAAGGCACTCAGGTTAGTCTCATCGTACATAAAATCGCGGGTACTCATTACTATAAACTCCTTCCTTCAATATTAAAAAGTTCAGTTACGCGAGAAATCTCAAGTGTTTCCAGTCTACCAAGGCCGCACCAGAGAGCACAGCCCCACTACTTTGCAAGTGCGCCCGGCTCGCCCCCGAAACGACGGGGGGAGCGTCGCCGCAGCAACACCCATCTACCAGTGACTGGTAGACTAACGCCCGATACTGCTCCCGAACAGAAAACATTCACGAAAACCGACAACATGCCCAAACAACCCCTCCGAACCTCAAGACCCAACCGCACAAAAAAACGCCCGACGCAGACGAACCACCGGACAACATTCCGGAAGCCCGCCTGTCAGAAAACCCACCTCTCATATCCACCTCAACGGAAACAGACAGAACACAACGCACGAATCCAAGCAAAAACGGTGCCGAAACGGCATTACACACGCCGACGGGACGACCCACTCAACACACGATTCCGGAACTCCTATCGGGTTGACTCTGCCATATTTGCCCGGCTTGCGTCAAGAAAAAAACGCTTATGGCTGATTTTTCCCGCCAGCACACGCACAGCACCGCACCAGCGGGCAGCGCACAGAGCCTTCAACCCTTTCTGTATCTTGTGTTTCTTGAGGAGTCAGCCGTCATGGCCAAAAGAGAAGCGGCACCCCGCCCCAACCAATCGGGCACAGCCCCCATCCGCAGTCGTGAATCGTATAGGGTGCTGCGCCATTTGTCCAGTCCCCCTGTCAACAGTCTGCCACAAAAATCATGACGCCGCCAATAGCCCCCCCCATTCTGCAAGGCGGTTGGCACGGAGGATGGTTCGCGACGGGAAAATCGCCCCCGCCGATCGAGGATTACATCACCGAAACAAACTGTTGGTGTACCAGGTAGTGCGCAATGAATGTGCAATTAACCTGTACAAGGAGAGAGCCAATGTGTATCATACGACTTTTTGTGTGATGGCAAACGGTCGGCCATATGCGCCCTGGTTTGGACCGTCGGAGAGAACCACTCGGTTACCACTGCCTGGTCTTGCGCCATTCATACCACCCAGATCACAAGAGGTTCGTACCTATGCGTCCAAAAAGCGGTCGTGCCCGCCCCGCAGGAACCCAAGCTGCCCCCGCATCCTCTGCACCACAGCAGGCCAGCACCCTGGCCCTGGCCGTCCAGGAGGCGTTGCAATTGCATAATGCTGGCCAACTGGATGCGGCGGAGGCCATTTATCAGCGGGTTTTACAGATTCAGCCCAATCATCCGGACGCGCTGCACCTGCAAGGGTTTATTTTTTACCAACGCGGCCAAGGGGAAAAGGCCGCCGAATGGATCGGCAAGGCCGTGGCCATACAACCGGATCGGCCTATTTTCTTCAATAATCTCGGCATTGTCCTCTCCTCCCTGGGTCGACCGGAGGAGGCCATTGACTGCTATCGGAAGGCTTTGGCCATTTTGCCGGATTTTTACATGGCCCTGGGCAATCTGGGGGCGGCTCTGGCCGATCGCGGCCAACGAGAGGAGGCCATTGCCTGCTTCCAGAGGGCACTGACCGCCCAACCCAACAGCAGCGAGATCCACAACAGCCTGGGCAATGTCCTGTTGAAGGGTGGTCAGTATGCGGAGGCCATCGAATCCTATCAGCGGGCCATCCAGATTCAGCCAGACAATGCGGGCTTCTACAATGGCATGGGAACCGCGTGGCGGGATCAGGGACGGTTGGCCGAGGCCGTCGAGTGCTACCGGAAAGGGTTGGCCATCGATCCCAACCATTATGACATTCACAACAGTCTGGGCTCCGCTCTGCTGACCCTCGGCAAACCGGATGAGGCCATCGCCCACTATCAGCAGGCCATCCGCATCAGCCCCAATCATCCCAATGCCTATCATAATGTGGGCAACGCCTTTCGCGATCAGGGCAGACTGGAGGAGGCCGTGGAGTCCCACCGCAAGGCGTTGGCCATCAATCCCAACCTGCACCAAACCCACAACAGCATGGGCAACGCCTTGCAGGATCAAGGAAAGCTGGATGAAGCCGTCGAGTGTTACAAAAAAGCATTGGCCCTGCAGCCCAATGATGTCGATACCCTCTGCAATTTGGGCGTTATTCTGACCGACCAGAAAAAATGGGATGACTCCCTGGCCTGTTATCAAAAGGCGGCAGAACTCTCTCCCAACAAGCCGACCGTCCAGTGTGAACTCCTCAACCTGATGCTGCATCTGAGCGACTGGACCGGGTTTCACAGCCGTTACCAAAAGATGATGGCCGCCTTTCACAGCAGCCAGCAGGATGCCAGCCCTTTCATTTTTCTGGCCTTGCCCACCACACCGGCAGAGCAGAAAGAGGATGCGGAGCGGTATATGCGCAACAAATATCCGGCCCGCGCCAATCTTGCCGCCGGTCGCCGCTATGAAAGCCAACCGCCACGCCTGAAAATCGGCTATCTCTCCTCGGATTTTCAGAACCATCCCGTTGCCTACTTGACGGCTGAATTGCTGGAGCTCCACGATCGCAACCGTTTTGAGATAACCGCCTACTCCTATGGCCCGGACGACGGACGGGATATGCGCAGGCGCATCATGGCGGCCAGCGACCATTTTGTGGACATGTTGCACATGACCCATAAAGAGTCCGCCCAGCGCATTTTTGAGGACGGCACCCATATCCTCATGGATCTGAATGGTTTTACCAAACTGGCCCGCCTGCAGATCCCCGCCCTCCGCCCGGCGCCCATCCAGGCCAGCTGGCTGGGATATCTGGGTTCCCTTGGATCACCGTTTATCGACTATTTGATCTCCGACTCTTTCATCACGCCCAAGGGGTGCGAAGCGGATTTTACCGAAAAGCTGGTGCGCCTGCCGGAGACGTTTCAACCCAACGACCGGCAGCGGCGCATCTCTGAACGGACCCCCACCCGGCAGGAGCGGGGGCTGCCGGAAGGTGTCTGCATTTTTGCCAGTTTCAACAAAAGCTACAAGATCAATCCGGACATTTTCAGCACCTGGATGCGTATCCTGCAACGGGCGCCCAACAGCATTTTGTGGCTGGTCACCGACAACCAGCGCGGGGAGGAAAATCTCCGTCGGGAAGCCATGGCGCGGGGGATCGATCCTGGCCGTCTTTTTTTCGTTCCCAAAATGCCTCTGGCAGACTATCTGGCCAACTATCGGCTGGTGGATCTGGTGTTGGATACCTATCCCTACAACTCCGGCACCACCGCCAGCAACGCCCTGTGGGCAGGTTGCCCCATGTTGACCTGTGCGGGCCGCACCTTTGTCTCCCGGCAGGCGGGCAGTCTGATGCGCGGGGTCGGTCTGCCCGAATTGGTGACCCACTCCCTGGAAGCGTATGAGGAGTTGGCTGTGGCGTTGGCTGGCGACCCGGCCCGTCTGGCTGCCATGCGGCAACGGCTGCAGGCCAATCTGTTGAGCTCGCCGCTGTTTGACACGCCCCGGTTCACCCGGCATCTGGAAGCCGCCTATGAGGCCATGTGGCAGCGGTTTCAAGCCGGTCTGCCCCCGGAACACCTGGATCTCCAGCCCCTGCCCCGCACGGCTGCACCGGCCAGCTCTCCCCCTCCGGTGCAGGTTGCCCAACCACAACCCGCCCGCATCCCCTCCACCCAGGCCCCGGAAAAACCACGAGATATCCAGGAAAAGGCGGCGGTGCCGCCGGAGGGCTCCGGACCGGGAGAGGCCACCAGGCCGGTCGATGCCGCTGTCTTGATGCAGGAGGCCATGCGGCAACACCGGAGCGGGCAATTCCAGGAGGCGGAGAGGCTTTATCGGCAATTGTTGACCCTGCAGCCGCAGCATCCCGAAACGTTGTATCTGCTGGGTGAAACCTTTTACCAGCGCAATCAGCCTGTGCCGGCGGCGGAGTGGATCGGCAAGGCGGTGGCAGCCGCCCCCGCCAATCCCTTTTTCCCGTACAATCTGGGGTTGATCTGGAACCAGTTGAACAAGCCGGAGGAGGCCATTCTCTGCTTTCGGAAGGTGTTGGCCATCCAGCCCCGCCATGCGGAGGCACTCTATCAACTGGGCAACGCCCAGCGCAAGCGGAACGACAGAGCGGCGGCCATCGCCTGTTATCGCCAGGCCCTTGCCATCGATCCGCAACTCTATGAGGTCCACAACAGCCTGGGCAATATGCTGCGGGCAGAGGGGGATGAGGCGGCGGCCATCGCCTGTTACCAGCAAACCCTGACCCTCTATCCCAACCATCAGAATGCCTGCACCAACCTGGGCAATGTTTTGTCCGATCAGGGCCAGTTTGCCGAGGCCATCCGCTATTATCGGCGGGCCCTGGAGATCCAGCCGGCGCTGTGCGAGGCGCACAACGGCCTGGGATATGCCCTGCAAAGGGCCGGTCAGTTGGAGGAGGCCGTCGCCTGTTTCCGGCAGGCTTTGCAGATCGATCCCACCTATTACAAGGCCTACCACAATCAAGGGCATACCCTGCGGTTGCAGGGCAATCCGGAGGCGGCGGTGGGCTGCTACCAGCAGGCCTTGGCCATTCATCCGAACTCCCCGGAGACGCTGCAAGGTTTGGGAGGGGCCCTGGCGCAACTCGGTCGCGAGGAGGAGGCCATTGCCTGCTATCAAAAGCAGCTCTCCCTGCAGCCCGACGCCCATGCCGCCCATACCAGTCTGGGGGAGCTGCTGCGCCGCCAGGGTCGACCGGAAGAGGCCATGGCCTGCTACCAAAAGGCCCTGGACCTCCAGCCAGACGACAGCCGGACCTTGGGCAGTCTGGCTCTCCTCCTGGCCGATCAGGAGCGTTGGAACGACTCCATCCGCCGCTACCAGCAGGCGGCCGACCTTGCCCCGGATAATCTGGCCGTTCAGTGTGCCCTTTTGCACAACCGGCTGCAGGTTTGCGACTGGGAGGGATTTCAGGGGCATTTTCAGCAGATGATGGCCCTGTTCCACGCAGGTGGAGAGGGGGCCAGCCCCTTTAAATTTTTGGCTTTTCCCACCACAGCGGAGGAGCAGAAAACCTGTGCGGAACGGTTGGTGCGCAACCATTTTCCCCTCCGGGACAACCTGGCGGCCACCCGGCACTACGCAGCCCATCCTGACCGTCTTAAAATCGGTTATCTCTCATTCGACTATCAGGAGCATCCCGGCGCCTATGTGGCCGCAGAGCTGTTTGCGCAGCATGATCGCAGCCGTGTCGAGGTGATTGCCTACGCCTGCAATCCCGACGATGGCAGCCCGGTGCGCCAGCAGTTGATGGCCGCCTGCGACCGTTTTGTGGATCTGCACCCCCTGCCGCACAAGACCGCTGCCCAGCGCATCCTGGAGGATGGGGTGCATATTCTGATGGATTTGAATGGTCTTACCCGTGGGGCCCGTCCTGAGATTGCCGCCCTGCGCCCCGCGCCCATCCAGCTCTCCTGGTTGGGTACGGCCACGACTGTGGGGGCGCCCTTTTTCGACTATTTTGTGACCGACCCCTTTATGGCCCCTCCCGGTTCCGAGGCCCATTATACGGAAAAACTGCTGCGCCTGCCCTACTTTTTCCAACCCAGGCGCACCATTGCCGCGTCGACGCCCACACGGCAGGCCTGTGGATTGCCGGAAGAGGGGTTTGTTTTTGTCTGTTTCAATCAGCCCTACAAGATCAATCCTTCCCTGTTCGATGTCTGGATGCGGCTGTTGCAAAAAACACCCGGCAGCATTCTCTGGCTGCGGGCATTCAACCCCTGGGCCATGGACAATCTGCGCCGTGAAGCGGAAAAACGGGGGGTGGCCGGTGTGCGCCTCTGTTTTGCCCCCCGCCTCCCCTCTCTGGCCGAGCATGTGGCCCGTTACCGTTTGGCAGACCTAGCCCTGGATACCCACCCCTATAGCTCCGGTTCCACCGGTTGGGACACCCTGACAGCCGGCTGTCCCATGGTCAGTTGTGCGGGGGTGAGTGGCATATCCCGGGCGGCGGGTTCCCAGTTGACCCATGTCGGTCTGCCGGATCTGATCTGCCACTCTCTGGAAGAGTACGAACAACGGGCCCTGGCGTTGGCCCACGATCCGGCTCGCCTGGCGGCGGTCCGGCAGCGGTTGCAGGAGCAGTTACCGACGGCCCTCCTGTTTGATGCCGGTCGTTTCGCCCGCCATCTGGAAGAGGCCTATGCCATCCTTTGGCAACGTTTTCAGGGGGGTGAAGCCATCGATCACCTGGAGATCGGCCTGTCGGCAAATAAAGAAAACAATAAATTAAAACAAGGAGTTGCTGTGAATACGGGCAAAAGAAGAGGGGCGGCGCCCCAGAAAACGGCTCCTGCACGCCAGAAGAGTGCTCCTGCTGCGCAGAAATCGTCCGTTACGGCTGATATCAACCCCTCCGACCCCCGCCTGCAGGAGGCCATGCAGCATCAGCGGGCGGGTCGACCGGCGGAGGCGATCGCCCTTTACCAAAAACTGCTGGCAGAGCAACCCCGGCAGCCCATGGTGCTGCACCTGCTGGGGCACCTTTATTTTCAGCAGGGCCAACCGGCGCTGGCGGCGGATGCCATTGGCAAGGCGGCGGCACTGAGCCCCAACGAACCGGTCTTCTGGCAAAATCTGGGCATCATCCTGGCCAGCCAAGGCAAACGGGAAGAGGCGATTGCAGCCTTTCAGAAGGTATTGGCCATCCAGCCCAACCATCATGAGGTTCTGTACCACCTGGGCAACTGTTTCCGCGAGCAGCAAAAGAGAAAGGAGGCCATCGCCTGTTTTCAAAAAGCTCTGGCTCTCCAACCGGATCTTTTCGATGTCCACAACAGCCTGGGCAATCTGTTGCTGGCCGAGGGGCAATTGGCGGAGGCCATTGCCAGCTATCGTCGCGCAGTGGCCATTTGCCCGACCCACCAGAATGCCTACACCAATTTGGGCAACGCCCTGATCGAGCAGGGCAATGGCGAAGAGGCCATCCGCTGTCATCAGCGGGCATTGGAGATCCAGCCCAACCTGTGCGAGGCCCACAACGGGTTGGGAAATGCCTTGAAACTGCAAGGAAAACATGAGGAGGCCATCCTCTGTTTCCAGAGGGCGGCGGCGATCAACCCGGCCTATTTTACCGCCTATCACAACCAGGGGGTCACCCTGCAACTGGTGGGCCGGTTGGAAGAGGCCATCGAGTGTTATCGGAAGGTGTTGGCGGTGCAGCCCCTCTCCCACGAAACCTACAACAATTTGGGATCGGCCCTGGCGGCGCAGGGGCAGATGAGCGAGGCCATCGCCTATTATCAGAAAGCGTTGGAAATTCAGCCCCAGTTTTATCAGGCCCTCGGCAATATCGGTATCGCTCGCCAAAAAAGCGGCGATTTGGACGGGGCCATCGCCCTCTACCGCCAAGCCCTCACGATCTCTCCGACGGATCGCACCTCCTTGTGCAATCTGGCCTTTGCCCTGCAACTGCAGGGGGATGTGGCGCAATCCATCGCCCACTATCAACAGGTGCTGGATATGGCGCCGGAGGATCCGGAGGCCCACGGTTCGGTCTTGCACCAGATGCTGCAAATTTGCGACTGGCGGGATTTTCAGGGACGCTTGGAGCGGATGACAGCCGCCCTGCATGCCAGCAAGAGAGAGGTCAATCCTTTCATCCTGCTCTCTCTGCCCAGCACGCCGAAGGAGCAGTATGATTGTGCGGTATTATCTTCGCAGGCCAAGTATACCGTCCAGAGAAATCTGGTCGCCGGCCGCTCCTATGAGCTGCAGCCCAAACGCCTGAAAATCGGCTATCTTTCAGCCGATTACCAGGATCATGCCACCACCCACCTGATTGCGGAGCTGTTTGAACTGCATGATCGGGATCGTTTCGAGGTGATCGCCTACTCCTATGGTCAGGATGATGGCCTCTCCATGCGGCGACGGGTCATGGCGGCTTGTGATCAGTTTGTGGATTTGTTGACCTTGTCCCACCAGGCCTCCGCCCAGCGCATTCTGGAGGATGGTGTTCATATTTTGCTGGAGTTGAAGGGGTTTACCAAAGACTCCCGCCTGGAGATTCCGGCCTTTCGACCAGCGCCCATCCAGGTCTCCTGGCTGGGCTATCCCGGTACGGTGGGGGCTCCGTTTATCGACTATGTTCTGACCGATCCCTTTGTGACCCCGCCGGGTTTTGAGGGGGATTTTACGGAAAAAATTGTCCGTCTGGATGGCTGCTATCAGCCCAACGACCGCCAACGTCCCATTGCCCCCCACACCCCCTCCCGTCGGGAGTGCGGTCTGCCGGAAGAGGGGTTTGTTTTTACCTGCTTCAATAAAAACTACAAGATCAATCCCCCCATCTTTGACATCTGGATGCGCCTGCTGAAAAAGACCCCTGGCAGTGTTTTGTGGCTGTTTGAGTCCAACCATTGGGTCGTGGAAAATATCCGCCGGGAGGCGGAGCAGCGGGGCGTGGAGAGTTCCCGCATCTATTTTGCCCCCAAAATGCCGCCCAACCAGCATTTGGCCCGTTATCGCCGGGCGGACCTGGTCCTGGACACCTTTCCGTACACCTCCCATACCACCGGCAGCGATGCCCTGTGGGCGGGGTGTCCCCTGTTGACCTATGCGGGTCAGACCTTTGCCTCCCGTGTTGCCGGCAGCCTGCTGGTCAATGTTGGCCTGCCTGAATTGGTCACCTATTCCCTGGAGGAGTATGAGGCCCTCGCCCTGGAGTTGGCCCATGACCCGGCCCGCCTGGCCGCTCTCCGCCAGCGGTTGAACGACAATCTGGCCGCCTCGCCCCTGTTTGACTCGCCCCGTTTCACCCGGAGTCTGGAGGCCTCCTATGAGGCGATGTGGCAGCAATATGTCACCCGCAAACGGCTTGGCCTGCCTTTGGAACATATCGATGTCCATCTGGGAGATGGGCCCGCCGGGGCCGCCGCGCCGCCGCCAGCCCGCCCAACCGCTGCCCCCGCTGCCAAAAAGTCGAAAGGCAAAGCGGCGCCCGCCAGCAAAAAGCAAACCGCCAGCCCCGCTGTGGCGGCCACCGCGACGGTTGCCGAGTTGTTGGGCCAGGCCCGTGCCCTGCAGACCCGGGGAAAAGGGGGGGAGGCCCTCGCCCTCTACAACCGCATTCTCGCCCAGGAGCCCAAGCATGCCGCCGCCCTGTATGGCTCGGCAGCTGCCCTGGGGGGGCAAGGATTGGTGGAAGAGGGATTGCAACGGCTCTGCCAAGCCAGGGAGATTGCCCTCCAACCGGAATGGGAGAGCCTGGTACAACCACTCATCCTGCGGGCGGGGGAGGTGTATAATGCGGCCCTGAAGGCCAACCAGCTGGAACAGGCTGCCCGGATCATCGAGTGGCTGGCCCGCATCAATCCGGAGAGTTCGGGTATTCAGGAGCAGGCCCTGGTTTTATTCAAAAAACTGGGACGCGCCGAGCAGACCATTCAGACGGCCAAGCGGGTGTTGACCCTGAATCCCGACCATTTTGCCGCCCATCAGGAGCTGGTGGACGATTGCATGGCCCGCAAGGATTTGCCGGGAGAGTTGGGCTACCGTATTGCCATGGCCCGTCGCCACTCCCGCGCCATTCCGACGGCTTTTCATCTGCAAGAGATCTACATGGCCATGAGTGCCCTGTTGCTCACCACCCTGGACAAAAACAAGGTGACGCTGATCGAGGGGTTGCAAAGTCTGGCGCAGCTTGTCATCACCGACAACCCGGTGCAGCCGGGGGATGCGATGTATCACAGCAGCCAGTTTTATCGCACTTCCATCGAAGCGGTCAACATCCAGGCGGTCACCCTGCCCGTGCCGCCCCCCCAACCCTGGCCAACCATTGAATTTGCCACGGCCAACGGTAAAAAGATGGATCGGGCCGATCTGCGCGCTTATGCGGCCGGGCAAGGGGCTGAGGTGGTTTTCTATGTGGCCGCTGATCCGATTTATGCCAGCCGGCATGCCCGCCGCTATCTCTCTTCCCTGCTGAAGCATTGCGACGTCCCCTTCCTGGTGGTGGTCCAGATTGTGGGCGGCCTGGGTCGTTTGCCGGAATTTTCCCGTCTCATCGGCATCGACACCCCCCGCCTTCTCTATGCGGCCGACGCCTTCGATCCGGCATCGATCCGTGCGGTCACCTGGAAAATCAATGAGGAGGTTCCCATCCGCACCCCCCTGGTCTATTATCAATCGGCGCGCTTTTTGTGGCTGGACCATCTGCTGGAACAGTTCCAGCGACCGATGATTGTCTCCGATGTGGATCAGTTGCTGCAAAAAGGGCTCAAAGAGATGATGGATCGCCTGGCCCCCTGGGAGGTGGTCTTTCACGAAGGAACGCGCAATGTTAAAATGGCGGATCGTTTGATCGCCAACCTGTTGCTGGTCAAACCCACCGATGGGGGCCGTCTGTTTGCGCGCTTTTTCCGCTATTACATGAACCTGGCCTTGCAAAATGCGGAAGCAAAAGGATCATACGCCTATTTCCTGGACCAGAATGCCCTGTTGATGGCCCGCCACCACCTGCAATGGATGATCAAACAGCCCCGTGTGGGTTATTTTGACCCGTTGGATGTCAATGTTGGCATGTTCAAATCCTACCAGGAAAATCCCTTCCGGTTTCTCTCCTTTTACACGGGGTTTGACATGGATTCCCTGCCGAAGGGCGAGGAGAGTGCCGGGCCTTGATCATCGTTTGCATGGCCGAAACGATGATCAAGGCCGATTGCCTGGGGCGGTTGAAAAGAGTCCACAAGGGGGGTATAGTGCCACCGGTGGGGGCTTGGTCGGCTCCTGAAATCCATCCCACGTTTGGTACCCGGAGTGCCATGGTATGCTGAATCTGATGCGTCGCAGCGCAAACACATGGGTTATAAAAGCCTTGCTGGTATTCATTGCCCTGACGTTTGTCATCTGGGGAGTGGGTGATTATGTCAACCAGGAGGGGCAGATGCCGGTGGCGGAAGGAAAAGGTTGGTCCATCCACCCCAGGGAGTTTTCTGTCGCTTATGACAATGAATTCAATCGATTAAAAAACAGATTCGGCGGGGTTCTGGACAAAAAAACGGCGGAAATGCTGGGTCTGAAACAGCGTGCGCTACAGGCTTTGATCCATCGCCATCTGCTGGAATCGGCAAGCCAGAGGTTGCGCTTGACCGTTGCGCCCGAAAGGTTGCGCCAGACCATTGCCAGCAATCCTGCCTTCCTGGTCGGCGAACGGTTTGATCCAGAGCGCTATCGGCAGTTGCTGCGCAACAACCGTATGACTCCCAAAGAGTTTGAATCCCAACTGACAGAGGAGATGCTGACCGGGCAGATTCGCCATGTCACGACGACGGTGGTGGCGTTGCCGGATCTCCTGCTGCAGGATGTCTACCGGTTGGAAAATGAAAAACGGGTGGTGGAGATGTTGCGGTTGAAATTCAAGCCTTTGGAGGCCGACATCCCGGTCACGGATGCCCAGTTGACCACCTTTTTGCAGAAGCACTCCGAGCGGTTCATGCATCCGGCCCAGGTCAAGGTCGAATATGTGCTGTTGGATGGCAACAGCGTCAAACAGGCAGTCACCCTCTCCCCCACCGAGATCAAAGAGTATTATGAGGAGAACAGCGGGGATTTTCACCGGGAAGAGCGTCGCCAGATCAGCCATATTTTGGCTCAGGTCACGGATGACCAGTCGGAAAAGAGCGCTTTGGAGCGTCTGCAACAGGCCAGGGAGCGCTTGAACAAGGGGGAACCCTTCGCCCGTGTCGCCCAGGCTCTCTCCGATGATGTTTCCAAGGCCCAGGGGGGGGCGTTGGGTGAATTCACCCGGGAGACCATCGACCACGCCCTGGAAGGTGCCGCCTTTTCGCTGCCGGTGGGGCAGGTTTCCGAACCGATCAAAAGCGAGTTTGGCTACCATCTGCTTCTGGTCACAGCCGTTCAAGCGGCAGAAAACAGAACACTGGAGCAGGTAACCCCTGAGATCAAGGAGCGTCTCGTGGAGCGAAAAGCCCAGGAGTTGGTGTATGAACGCTCCAGTCTGCTGGATGAGCGGGTGGCGGCCTCCGGCAATCTGCAAAGCGTTGCCCAGGCCATGCAATTGCCCTATCGGCAGACAGATTTTTTCAGCCGGGACGACCACAAAGGCGCCGCAGAGGTTGAACAGGATGACAAATTTTTGGATACCGCCTTTGCCACCCCCGCCGGGGAGACCAGTGCCCTGGTGGAGATCAAAGAGTCTGCCTTTGTCGTTCTCCGAGTGTTGGAACGGCGGGAACCGACCCTGAAAAGCCTGGAGGAGTCCAGAGAATCGGTCACCAATCTGTTCAAAACAGAGCAGGCCCATCAGCAGGCCGGTGAGTGGATGGCCAAGGCATTGAAAATGCTTCAGGATGGCAAGAGTTGGGAGGAGGCTGCCCGGCTGCATCCGGCCATGCGCCGGGAGGTTTCCGAGCCTTTTGTGCGCGGTGGCGGCAAAGAGACACCTCCACCTGCCGTGCGGCAAGCCGTCTTCAAGTTGGATTTGGCCAACCCCCTGCATCCTGGCGTATTGGAGGGTTTGGAAGAGTTGTTGGTGGTTCGTCTGCAAAAGATCGAAGCGGTGGATGGTCAGACGATGGCGGCGGGTGTTCAAAAGCTGCGCCCTGCACTGGAAGAGAGCGTGGGGCAGGAGCAGTTGGCTGCCTTTCTCAGAGGTCTGTGGCAGGAAGGGCGTGTCGAGGTGCATCAGGCGGTATTGGAGAAATTGTGATGGCAGGCGGCAAACCCATTGCGATTCCCATCGTCGAACAGGGCAGCAACCGGGTGGTTGGCGGCTTTTGTTCGACCATGGATGCCGTCTCCCCCCAGGAACTGGATGCCCTGGCGCAATTGAAACGGCTGCATGGCGAGGCCGAAGAGATCAAACAGCGGTTGCCGGTTGAGAGCGGGGCGGCGCAGGCAGCCTTGACGCAACGGCTGCAGGAGGTGCGCCAGGAGGCGGCGCTCTGGCGGGCCAGGCGAGAAGAGGCCACACGGGAAAAACATGTGGCCCTTGGCCATACGGTTTGAGCCCCTCTGGCCACCGCCATGATACGAAACGATCGGCACTTTATGGAACAGGCCCTGCGTCTGGCACGACGGGCCATGGGTCACACCCGCCCCAACCCCCTGGTGGGGTGTGTCATTGTGCGAGAGGGTCAGGTGGTGGGCAAGGGCTACCATCTGCGGGCCGGCGAGCCTCATGCCGAAGTGTTGGCTTTGCGCCAGGCCGGGGCCTCTGCCCAGGGGGCCACCCTCTATGTCACCCTGGAACCCTGCAGCCACCACGGGCGCACCCCTCCCTGCGCCGACGCCCTCGTGCAGGCAGGGGTGGGACGGGTGGTGGTGGCCATGATCGACCCCAATCCCCAGGTCTCCGGACGGGGTCTGCAGCGTTTGCAGAAGGCCGGTATTGAGGTCACGGCAGGGGTTTGCCAGGAGGAAGCCGCCGCACTCAATCAGCCCTTTATCACCTGGATTACCCTGGGACGCCCCCTGGTCACCCTGAAAATGGCCGCCTCCCTGGATGGCAAAACCGCCACCCATACCGGAGAGAGCCAATGGATTACCGGTCCTTTGGCCCGTCATCATGTGCAGAGAATGCGCGCCCAGCACGATCTGATCCTGGTGGGCATCGGTACGGTTTTGGCGGACAATCCCCGCCTCAACTGCCGTTTGCCGGGCGGTCGGGATCCCATTCGGCTGGTGGTGGACTCCCGGTTGCGCACCCCACCCCAGGCGGCCATCCTGACCGCCTCTGAGAGGGCAGGCATCTGGATTGCGACCACCCGGCATGCCCCTGCGGAGCGGCGCATCGCCTTTGAAAAGATGGGCTTTCATGATGAAGAGAGCGGGACGGCCCAGCGGCAGTTGCTGCTCTGTCGCAGCACCGCCTCTGGCCGGGTGGATTTGGTCGATCTGCTGCAGCAGTTGGGAAAACGCCATATTTTAAGCCTCCTGGCAGAATCGGGGGCCACCCTCAACGCCGCTCTGTTGGATGCCGGGTTGGTGGATCGTCTGGCACTCTTTCTCGCCCCTCGCTTGATTGGTGGTCAGGGAGCTGCCGGCCTGTTGCATGGGGATGGGGTGGCCTGCCTGGCCGACGCCCATCGTTTGACCCACCTGCAAATCACCCAGGTGGGCGAAGATTTCCTGCTGGAAGGGAGCTTGGTCAACAGATGTTTACCGGCCTGATCGAAGATGTGGGAAGCCTGCAAATCCTGGAAAATCAGGGAGAAGAACGGCTTGTGCATATCCGCTGCGGCCTGGATCTGCAAGGTGTGGCGTTGGGAGACTCCATCGCCGTCAACGGCGTTTGCCTGACGGTCACGGCCAAGGGTGCCGATTTTTTTGCCGCACAACTCTCCGCAGAGACTGTGCAACGCACCACTTTTGCCCACCTGCGGCGTGGAGCCACCGTCAATCTGGAACGGGCCCTGGCCTACGGTGGACGGCTGAACGGTCACCTGGTGCAGGGCCATGTGGATGCCGTGGGACGGGTGGAGCGGTTGCTGCCACGGGGCAACTCCCTGGAGGTCTGTTTCTGTCTGCCCCGTTCGGCGGGACGTTATCTTGTCCATAAAGGCTCCGTCGCGGTGGATGGGGTCAGTCTGACGGTCAATACCGTGACAGAATCCGCCGAGATCACCCGCTTTACGGTCAACATCATTCCCCACACCCAAAAAAAGACCACCCTGGCCCTCCTGGCTGTCAATCGGGAGGTCAACATTGAAACCGACCTGTTGGGTCGCTATGTGGAGCGGCTGCTCGCACCCTCTGCCAAAAGCAGCCCCCTGGATGCCGCCTACCTGCGGGAACGGGGGTTTTAGCCGCCCGGTGCCGCGATGATATGCACAGGTGTAAGGAGGTCCGTTGTCCCCGCCCCTTTTGGGTGCTACACTCCTGGGAAGTGGGGGGTGATCGGTTGGTTGTCCCGGCGACACGCCCCGATCCCCCCTGGGTGAGCACCGCTTCAAGGAACAGGATTCCGTGACTTTGCAGTTTCATGCCATCGAAGAGATTATCGAGGAGTTCCGTCAGGGCAGGATGGTCATCCTGGTGGATGATCAGGACCGGGAAAATGAAGGGGATCTGGTGATTCCCGCAGAGTGTTGCACGGCGGAAGCGGTCAACTTTATGGCCAGGCATGGCCGTGGTTTGATCTGTTTGGCATTGAGCCGCGAACGGGCCGATTTTCTGCAACTGCCCCTCATGGTGGTGGACAACAATGCCCAGTTCAAAACCGCCTTTACCGTCTCCATAGAGGCCAAGACCGGCGTCACCACGGGCATCTCCGCCCAGGATCGCGCCCGCACCATTGCGGTGGCCATCGACAAGGAGAGCACCCCCTGCGACTTGGTGCGACCGGGGCACATTTTCCCCCTGGTGGCCAAGGATGGTGGTGTCCTGGTGCGGGCAGGCCATACCGAGGCGTCGGTGGATCTCGCCCGCCTGGCGGGCAGGGGAGCGGCTGCAGTCATCTGTGAAATTTTAAAAGACGACGGCAGTATGGCCCGTGTGCCAGACCTGATGCAGTTTGCGGAAGAGATGAATCTGAAGGTGGGCACCATTGCCGATCTCATCGCCTATCGCACCTCCCACGAGGTGTTGGTGCATCGGGTCGTGGAGAGTCGTCTGCCCAGTGCTCTGGGGGGTGAATGGCAGCTGCTGGTCTATACCAATGATGTGGATGATTTTCAGCATGTCGCGCTGATCAAGGGCGACATTGACCCGCAAAAACCCGTACTGATTCGGGTGCATTCCGAATGTCTGACCGGGGATCTGTTCGGCAGTTTGCGCTGCGATTGCGGGGAACAGCTGCATGCCGCCATGAACCAGATTGGTCAGGAGGGCAACGGGGTATTGCTCTATTTGCGCCAGGAGGGTCGGGGCATTGGCCTGATCAATAAAATGCACGCCTACAATCTCCAGGATCGGGGCCTGGATACCGTGGAGGCCAACACCCAGCTGGGCTTTCCGGCCGATCTGCGCAACTATGGCATCGGCGCGCAAATTTTACGGGATATCGGTGTGCGGCGCATCCGTATCCTGACCAACAACCCAAGAAAAATTATCGGGCTGGAGGGATATGGTCTGGAGGTGGTGGAGCGGGTGCCCATCGAGGTGGCCGCCAAGAAGGACAACGCTGCCTACCTGGAGGTCAAACGGCACAAAATGGGGCATCTGTTGCATCAATTTACGGACAGTAAAACACAGGAGGAGTGATGGTCATGATCGAGACAGATGCGTTGAGCGGTTCCGTCATGGAAGGCCAATTGGATGCCTCCGGCTTGCGTTTTGCCATCGTGTTATCCCGTTTCAACAGTTTTATCACCGAACGGCTGTACGAAGGGGCCATGGATTGCCTGCTGCGCCATGGGGCCAAGAGGCATGAGATCACCCTGATCCGCGTCCCCGGGGCCTTTGAAATTCCCCTGGCAGCCCAAAAAGCGGCGCAAAGCGGTCGCTTTGATGGTATCCTCTGCCTGGGTGCCGTCATCCGGGGAGCCACGCCCCACTTTGATTATGTGGCGGGTGAGGTGACCAAAGGGGTGGCCCAGGTCTCATTGGCCAGCAATCTGCCCGTCGGGTTTGGGGTGTTGACCACCGATACCGTCGAGCAGGCCATCGACCGGGCGGGCAGCAAATCGGGCAACAAAGGCTGGGAGACGGCCCTTTCCGTGGTGGAAATGATCCGTGTATTAAAACAGTTCCCTTAGTATCGGGCCTCTTTCGGATCGGCAGACGGTCGCCCCTTGAGAGTGCCAGGCAATGCCGCGTGTTGCGAAATGGTACCTTTATCGCAAGGTTAAAATTTACTACGGAGATTTCCTTCGTCATGATCAGTGGCCAACCCAATCCCAGCCCCCCGGAGACGCCCGCATCCCCACCGCGCCGACTGGGGGGCAGTCGACACAAAGCCAGAGAGTTGGCCCTGCAGGCCCTTTACCAGAGCGAAATTTCTGGCGATGCCATCCAGCGGGCAGTGGATCAGCTGTGCGAGGAAAATGCCGGCGGCCAGGCGGATCTGCTTTATTTTCAGACGGTGGCGGCGGGCACCTGGAATCGGCGCGCCGAGTTGGATGAATGGATCGCCAAGGCCGCCATCAACTGGTCGATCCAGCGCATTTCCACCATTGACCTCAATATTCTCCGCCAGGGGGTGTATGAACTCCTGGCAGAACCGGAGCTGCCCATTGGCGTGGTCATCAACGAGGCCATTGAGCTTTCCAAACGCTACGGCGGCAATGATTCCCGACTGTTTGTCAACGGGGTGATGGATCGCTTGGCCAGCCAGATTCGTCCCATCCACGGAGAGCCGGTGCGTGTGCCGCCCCCCCGTGGTGAGGCCGATGCACACCCACCCGGAACCACGCCATAAATGGGAAACAGTGCTCATGACCGCCACCCAGATTGAGACGCAGACTGAGACGGTTGCCACCTTGGGAGAGTTCGCGCTGATCCAGCGTTTTTTTGCACCGGTACCCGGGCCGTTGCCTCCAGGGGTTGCTGTTGGCCTGGGGGATGACGCAGCCGTGCTCTCCATTCCTCGCACCCAGCAGTTGGTGACCAGTACGGACACCCTGGTGGAGGGGGTCCACTTTACGGCCGACACCGACCCCTATTTGTTGGGCCAGAAGGCGTTGTGCGTCAACATATCCGATCTGGCAGCCATGGCCGCGCAGCCCCGCTGGTATCTGTTATCCCTCTCCTTGCCGCCCAGCACCCCGGTGGCCTGGGTGGATGCCCTGCTCTCCGGGTTGAATCAGGCGGCCCAGCAACCCACAGGTACGGTGGTTTTGGTCGGCGGCAACACCAGCACGACGGCAGTTGGCGCGCTTAGCATCACCATCACCCTGCTGGGATTGGTGGGCAAGGATCGGGCCGTGACGCGGAGCGGCGCCCAGGTGGGAGATCACATTCTGGTAACTGGCACCATTGGCGATGCCGCATTGGGGTGGTCTGTGCAACAGGGCGGTTTGCAGGAGCTGGATGAGGAGAGTCGGGCGGCTTTGCAACGGCGCCACCAGTTGCCCACCCCCCCGATCGAGTTGGCCATCGCCCTGCAGGCGGCGGCGTTGAGCCGCTCCGCCATCGATATTTCCGATGGTTTGATTGCCGACCTGCGCCATGTCTGCCAGGCCTCCCGTGTCGGCGCCCAACTGTTTGCCGAACGGGTGCCTTTGTCGGCTCTCGCCCGGAGCCAGGTGGCGCAGCACGGCACCAAGCTGCTGACTCGTCTTCTGACGGGGGGTGAGGATTATGAATTGCTGTTTACCGTAGCGGCTACGGCGGTTGCCGCCGTCATGGTCCTGGCCCACACCGCAGGCATTCCTGTGACCGATATTGGTCTCATTACGGCGGGTTCCGACCTGTTGGTCACCTATCAGGGGCAACCCATGGCGCTGGAAAATGGGGGATGGGACCATTTTTCTGCGTCGTGAACGCAGCGCGTATTGAAAAACAGGGGGGGGTCTGGGAAAGGCGGTGCACAAGCCTCCCCCGGGAGTGGCCGCAACGATGATCACGGCCTGCGTCGCGCATGATTGTCATACAGGCGCCAGTACACCTTCCAAGGTTGGTACGTCCAGGACGCGAAGACTCCACTCCTCCAGGGTGGAGAGGTCGGCGTTGGCTATTTTTTGGCTGGCCCATAGGGGCAGATCGCCGAAGCGGCGTTGGAGTTGGCGGCTCAGCATGGAAGCTGCCTCATCCCGACGGCCTTCCTGCCGGCCTTCC
>JADGCE010000003.1:0-21913 GCA_015229095.1 Magnetococcales bacterium
CCGACTTGGGCAGGAGTGGTACGGGTTTAAGGTCCAGATTTTTTAAAATTTCCCGATGGTTGCCTTTTCACGGTTGATTCCTGGCCGATCTGCGTTAAAATGGAACCTGTTTTGGGTCGCATGGGGAGGGTTGCCCATCGTCCTGCCAATCTCTTGTGGCTGCTTTGGAGGTAGGGTGAACATTCGTCTGCGCCCCCGGTTGATGGCACTTTTTTTGTTGGTCAGTATCCTGCCGCTGGCCCTGACCGGCTGGATCACCGCCCGTTGGCTGGGTGATGTGGCCAATGAGACCGCTCGCAGTCGCGCCTCCACCATTCTGGAAATCAAAAAAAATCGCCTGGAACACTATTTCAGCCGTTACCGTGCGGATATGGAGGCACTCACCAACGGCACACAGGTGTTGTACAACCAGCGTGTGCAAAGGTTGGCCGTATTGCGCGATCTCTACGGGAAAGCCGTCCAGCAGCAGTTTCAAAGCTGGAGTCACGAGTTGGAACTGTTTGCCGGTATCGAACAACAGGCCAAAAATATGGCCACGATCGATTGGGTCTTCCGGGATGGGGGAGAAAAAATTACCACGGAACGTTGGCCGGTTTTGTCGGCCAACATGGCCCCCAGCCTGAACCGTTTTCGGGAAAAGCAAGGGTTTGATAACCTCTATTTCATCTCTGCCCAGGGCAATGTGGTGCTCAGTGCCCTGCCGGATCCCTTGCTGGGGAAAAATGTCGGGAGGGGCAGCCTCAAGGAGTGTGGTTTGGGCAAGCTGTTTCCCCATGCCCTGGGCAAGAGCAGTGCCCAGGGATTGGCACCCTGCGCGGATCTGGACAATAAACTGACCGCCTGGATGGGGACACCGATTCATAAGGAGGGTAACGCAGAGGGGAAAATTATCGGGGTGCTGGCCGCACGCTTTTCCCATACCCTCCTGGAAAAAATTCCGTTCACCCTGGAGGAGGGGGAGAAGAGCGTTCGTCTTTATCTCATCGGCCCGGATCGCCGGCAGTATGCGGGGAGCGATCCGAACCTGACCCAGGAGGTGCTGACAGCTCCCGGTGTGCTGGCTGCTCTTGCCAACGAGCAGGGCGCAGGGGCGCAGAAGGGGATCACCGGACAGGCCGTGTTCAGTGCCTGGGCCCCCATCGCCATGGCCTCCTTCGCAGCACCTCAGGAGGCTCCCTGGGCCGTCGTGGCGGAACAAAACATGGCGCACGCCTTTGCCACCGATGCAAAACAGGCCGTTCCCTTTTATAAAAAGCAGATGGATCAGTCGGGATATTATGATTTTTTTCTGATTCAACCCGATGGGGAGGTCTTTTTTTCCGCCGCCCGCCAAGCCGATTTTGGTACCAACCTGATCCACGGCCCATACGCTGCGACCAATTTTGGCAAGCTGTTCCGTCAGGTTTTGGAAAAACAAAGCTTTGCCCTGACCGACTTTGAAGCCTATCCGCCCAGCAACAATGAGCCAGCGGCTTTTATGGCGCAACCTCTGTTGCGGGAGGGTGCAGTCAAAATGGTCGTCGCCCTGCAACTCCCCCTGGAGACCCTGACCACCCTGATGCAACATCGGGATGGTCTGGAGGTGGATGGAGATGCCTATCTGGTGGGACCAGACAAGCGGTTGCGTTCCGACTCTCTGCGGGATCCCAAACAGCACTCTGTGCTGGCCTCTTTTGCGGGCACGGTGGCCGACAACGGCGTGGATTCGGCGGCTGTACAGGCAGCACTGGAGGGAAAAACAGATCTGACCGTCGGTCAAAACTGGTCAGGATTTCCCGTTTTTGTCGCCTATTCCCCGTTGTCGTGGGGCGGTGACACCACCTGGGCACTTCTCACCGAGATCCCCCTGATACGTGGCGCACTGCCGCTGCACCTGTTGCCCCGTTCGGTACGCTGGACAGCGGTCGGTTCGCTGCTGTTTTGTCTGGCCGTGGCGTGGCTGGCGGTCTCCCACCTGCGCCGTACCCTGTTCCAGTGCGTCGAACCCCTGCAGCAGATGCACGGTGGCAAGATGACCCCCTCCGAGGTCGGCAAACGTACCGATGAGTTTGGCCGGGTGGCGCGGGAGATTCAGGGGGTGGCAGAGCGGTGGCGACAGGTGGCCAGTCGTCTGCGGGAATCGGGTGGTCTGGTGGTGCAAACAGGGGCTGAACTCTCGCAATGGGCGCAGCGGGAGTTGTCTGCCCGCCCCCAGGATGCGCTCCTGACGGAGCTGGATGCAGGAGAATCGGCCACCCGTGAGTGTGCCGGGCGTCTCCAGCAGCATCTCAGACAGGTGCAGTTGCTGGAGCAGCTTTTGGGTCGTATTCAGGTGACGGTCGTGCAGGGCAGTGACAGCCTGGAGCGGGCCATGACCACCGCCAAGGAGATTACCGAAAAAATGGCCCTGTTTGTGGAGACTGCCCAGCAGACCAATCAGCTTTCCATGCGGGCCGCCTTTGAGGGAGCCCCGGTCGCGGATGGCAAAAGCGGCAAAAAATCGGGTACGGTCATGGTGGAGATCCGGAAACTGGCGGAGAAAGGCCGTATTTTTGCGGATGATATCAGTGCATTGTCCCTGGGGGTGGCCGATACAGTGGACAACGCCCATGTGCTGTTGAGCCATACCATGGCCGCCTTGCAGGAATCTGCGGCCCTGTTGCAGGGGATGGCGCAGGCGGATACCGCGCAGCATGGACAAATGGTGTTGATCCATACCATGACACAGGAAATGAAAAGTCGCATCCAGCAGCAGGCGACGGTGTTGCATCAATGGGTGCCGGTGGCGCAAACATTGGCGCAACAGGTGGCTGTGTTGCAAAAGGATTTGGCCTTTTTTGATACAGGGAAAGCGGTTGCCTCTCCCGTGGTTGCCCAGGAAGCGTTGGCGGATGAGGAGGCGTGGGACGAACGGAAAGAATAATGTTCGCCCCTCTTTCCAGATGTTTGGAGATGCTCTTTGAAAACACTAAGAGGTTCTTATCCTCTCTATATTCATATTATAATTGTTTTTTTGTTGTTGTCCGCGACATTGTCGGGGTTGATCATCTATCGTGTTTATCAAAAAGGCAGTGAGATTGCCATTCAAGCCTCCAACCAGCTGTTTGACCAACTGCGGGGCAAGGTAACAGAACGGATCAACCGCTTGTATGAGCCCGTGCTCGGTTTGGTGGAGCTGGCGGTGACCCTGGAGGAGGTGGCCCGGCCTGTCGCACCGGCGGGGTTGCAGCACCCCCTGTTGCACTTTTTAGTGACGGCCCTGGATCGGCATCCCCACCTCTACGCGCTCTATCTGGGTTTTGAAAATGGTGATTTTTTTGAGGTGGCCCGCATTGATGACAAACCGGAGATGCAGAAAAATCTGGGGGCGCCGCCTCAGAGCCACTATGGGGTGATGACCATCACCCATGATGCGTTGGGTGTACCCAGGCAGGTATGGACCTTTCTGGATCGCCAGCAGGTGCCGTTGCTTGAGAGGCCGGTGGAAAAGGTGGTGTACGATCCCAGAAGCCGTCCCTGGTATCGTCTCGGCATGGGGAGCGACACCGTGGTGCGTACCGATCCCTATGTGTTTGCCCAGTTGGGTCAGCCGGGCATCACCTTTGCGCACCGCTTCACGGGAAAGAGTACGGGGGTTTTTGGAGCGGATATCTCCCTGGCCACCTTGTCTCAGTTTTTGTCCGAACAACAATTCACCCCCTCCAGCACCATCCTGTTTTTTGATTCCAGCGGGACAGTGACCGGCTATCCCCGCATGGAACAGATTATCAAGAATGTCCAGAATCTGGAGGATGGCAGCAGCAGACCGACCTTTGCCACCGTCATGGATCTGGACCGACCGGATCTGATCGCCCTGTTTCAGTTGTTCAAACAGGGGGGCAGCACGGATGTGGTCACCTTCGATGTGGCAGGACGTCCCCATATCGGGGCTGTGGCGAGGACTCCGATTACCCCCAATGGCAATACCCTGCTGGGCATCGTGGCGCCCCTGGATGAATTTTTGGGGCCTATTTATCACATAGGCCGCGAAAATATGCTCTCTTCTCTGCTGGTCATGCTGGTCATGCTGCCCATCATCTGGTGGGTCTCCTGGCGTATTGCCCGCCCTCTGGGGGAGTTGACCGCCGAAATCGCCAAGGTACAACGGATGCAGTTGGATACCGTTGGGGATGTGTCGACCCACATTCTGGAGATTTACCATCTCTTCCATGCCTTCCAGGAGATGACCCTCTCCCTCAAGGAGTATAAACAGCGGTTGGGACATACCCAGGGCCAGTTGCGTCTGCTCGTCGAGACGGGTATCGCCCTGGCCAAGGAGCGGCATTTCAACAAACTTTTGGAGACCATTCTGCTGAATGGCAAGGCCGTGGGTCGTGCCGATGGCGGTACGTTGTATCTGGTCGGAGAGGATGGCCAACTGCATTTCAAGATTGTGAGAAATGATTCCCTGGGGCTGATGTTGGGTGGGGAAGGGGGAGAGCCGATCCATTTGCCCCCTCTCTCTCTGGAGCGGTCAGCGGATGGTCTTCCCCGCCGGAGCCATGTGGCCACCTTTGTGGTGCAGAGCGGTCAAACCTTGCGTATTGATGATGCCTATGCCCTGGGAGCGGACGATTTTCCTGGAACGCTGGAGATGGACAGAAAGACGGGTTATCGTTCGGTCTCCCTGCTGACGGTTCCCATCAAAACCCAACGCGGTGAGGTGTTGGGGGTGTTGCAGCTGCTCAATGCCCTGGATCCCCTCAGCAATGCCGTGGTGACCTTTACCGAGGATACCGTGGGCTTTGTCGAAGCATTGGCGGCACAGGCGGCTACGGCGCTGGAAAATCAAAACCTTATCGATGCGCAAAAGCGGCTCTTCAACGCCTTCATTCAGATGTTGGCCTCTGCCATTGATACCAAATCTCCCTATACGGGTGGTCATTGTGCCCGCGTGCCGGTATTGGCCCAATGGCTGTCCGAAGCCGCAGAGGCCTCTGCGGAGGGGCTCTTTGCCGGTTTTCAGATGAGCGAGGATGATCGTTATGCCTTGCATCTGGCCTCCTGGTTGCACGATTGCGGCAAGGTGGCGACCCCGGAATATATTGTCGACAAGGCGACCAAGCTGGAGACCATTTACAACCGTATCCATGAGATACGGATGCGCTTTGAGGTGTTGCACCGGGATGCGGAGATTCGCTATTGGCAGGATCGGTTGGCAGAGGGTGCCGATGCGGCCAGTCTCTGGCAGCGGTTTGAGGCGGATGTGGCGACCCTGGCCGATGAGTTTGCTTTTATCGCGGCATGCAATGTGGGGTCAGAATTTTTGGACGATCAGAAAAAGGCGCGGATCCGTACCATTGCGGAACGCCGCTGGATGCGCCGTTTTGATGATCGATTGGGACTTTCCCACAGCGAACTGAACCGTTTTGGCGACAAGCCGCCTGCCCCTCTGCCGGCTGCGGAATGTGTGTTGGCGGACAAGGAGGAACAGAGGATTCAGCGGGTGGCACGCTCCGCTTTTTCGGAGCCCTCCCAGGAGGCGTTCCGGGTGGAAATTCCAGAACTCTATCAGAATACAGGTGAAATTTATAATTTATGCGTTGAGCGTGGCACACTGACGCCGGAGGATCGCTATCTGATCACCGAGCACATCATGTTGACCATTCGCATGCTGGAAAAGCTGCCACTGCCCAGGGCCCTGCGGCATGTTCCGGAGTATGCGGGTGCCCATCATGAGACCATGAACGGGACAGGATATCCCAGAAAACTGACCCGTGCGCAGATGTCCGTTCCTGCCCGTATCATGGCGATTGCGGATATTTTTGAGGCCCTGACCGCCTCGGATCGCCCCTACAAAAAGGCCAAACCCCTCAGCGAGGCGATTCGCATCATGGGATATATGGCCCGTGATCAGCAGATTGATGCCGATCTTTTCCAACTTTTTCTCCAACACAAAGTCCATCTGCGCTATGCCGAGCGGTTTCTGGCCCCGGAACAGCGGGATATCTCTGAATAATCCCACCTTTTTCTCAAGACCTTGGGGTTTTTGCCCCCAAACTCCCACCGGGGGAGATCATCTCCCCCGGACCCCCGTGAAGGTATAGACGATCAAGGGAGGTTTCTGCCCCCCAGGGATGGTCCGAACGATGCTCACGTGTTCACGGCACCGCCTGCAGGGGGGGCGTGGTGTCCACGGCGATCCAATCCATGTGTATCTCCTCGAGCCGTGCCTCGGAACGGGTCTCCAGCGTCAGGGTAAATCCCTGGGTGTCGATCTCTTCGGGACGGGCATGAAAGCGTATTTTTTCCCCAGGCAGATCCAGCAACGTGATGCCCAACAAAATGTGGGGAGGGTGTGCAAAGGGGTGCGCAAAGAGGATGCGTTGACGATATTGGCGCGACCGTGAGAAAAGGTCGGTCAACTTCCAGTCGGGATCCCCTTTTTTGATGGCCACACTGCCCATGGCTGCCGGGGGTGTCCGGCGGCTTTCCCAGTGCGCCAGGCGGTTTTCCAGGGTGCTCATTCTTTGTCGGAGCTCTTCTGACAGGGGCTGCTGGGGCGCGGTGACCGCCGGATGGGGGGCCCGGGTACGACGCTCCCATTCGGCGATCACCCAGGGTTGCTTGAGCACCACCACCACGGTCAGGGCCAGCAGCAGGATCATCAACACAGCTTTCATGCTCTGATTCGTCTCTCAATGCGGGTTGAAACGATGCAGCCATTGCTGCCAAACGGTTGGTTTGAGGGGCAGCAAACGGTTTGCAAAGTCAACAAAGTCTATCGGTGGTTGATGATCGGCCCAGGCCGTCGCCCGTTGTTGCAAGCTTTCCTGGGGGGCGTCGGGTTTTGCCTGTTTGCAACAAAAAATAATTTCATTGCGGGAGGGGCTGGGCACCGGCAGTCGAAAAAGCCAATCGGGGCAGCAGGCGGCAAGATCAGCCAAACTGTGGGTGTAGCGGTGCTGCTCCGCCCGATTCAGGTTGATGGCCAGAATGCCGGTCCGGGAGAGCCATGGGTGGAGCTGTTTGAAAAGCTGTTTGGTGTAGATGGAGGGGGACATGCCGTCGTGATCAAAGGCATCCACCAGGATCAGGTCATAGAGGAGGGGAGGGTTGCTCATGCCAGCGACAAAGGTTTCACCATCGGCGCAATGGATAGTCAAACGCTCCTCCTGGGGCAGGAAAAAAAAATGCTGGGCGATCATCCCCATCTCCGGGTTGGCATCCACCACGTCGATCTGGCATTCCGGAAAATAGTGCAGAAAAAATTTGACCAGGGAACCACCACCCAGCCCGATCATGAACATGTGCCGGGGATGGGGGTTGAAGAGCAGACAGGCCAGCATATACCGGGTATAAGGCAGGACAAGCCACAGGGGGTGTTCTTTCTGCATGCGGCTCTGGGTCATCTGGTTGTCGAAATAGAGGGAGCGATACTCCCCCTCGTCGACAACCATCAAATTCCGTCCCTGCCAATCGTGTTGGAACAGGATGGGAGAGGCAGCGGGGATGGGATCCATGGTTGGCTCCTTGCGCGCTTTTGTGGAAGAGTGGCAGAGCACATGAAAGAGAGTTGTCGACTTTTTGGTTGTGTGGGAGTAGCATGGTCCGGTGGTGAGCCTAGCTGACCGGGCTCATTCTATCCCGTTTTTTTGGAGTAAACAAATGGAACATAAAGAAAACAAGGGAAAACGAAAAAAAATAAAAAAGGGCCATCGCCGTGTCAAAGTGGTGGATGCCACACAGGTGCCCCGCATTGCCGCCCTGGAAAAACAGTTCAAGACGTTGAAAAGTCGTATCGGTATGCAGTTGCAGCAACTTTCTGACCGCAATGAGGCCCTGCTGCGGCGCAGTACGGCCTTCATGCGCCTTTCCACGGATCGGCACCAGGGGATGGTTCAGAAGACGGAAGCTCAGATGAAGCAGTTGTCCGACAGAAATTCGGCGCTTCTCAGAAAGACCGACGCGCAGTTGCAGCAGTTGTCCGACCGGAATGCGGCCCTGTTGCGCAAGGTGTCGGAACAACTGGAACAGTTGTCGCAAAGGAACGAGGCTTTGTTGCGCAAATTCCATGCCCTCAGCGCATCAGACACCAAGACGTAAGAAGGTCAGTGCCACCAGGCTGCATGGGTTGGTCTACCGACCGGCGGCTTTGTAGGTATCTGGGGGAGGTGCTGTGGCGACGCTCAGTGGCCGCGAGGGTCTGCATGGATGCCCTGAGGCGTCGCCGCCGCTCCCCAGGATAGATAGAGATGAGGGGCGTTCTGTTTGCGGGTGCCCTGTGGTGGCTGTCAACGCTGATAGGCGACGTGCTGGCGGCGTTTTTCGCTGGTAAACATTTCGGCTGTACCCTCCGACACCAGTTCATAGAGGATGGCCTGCTTGCCGGGTTGGGGGCGCAGGATGCGTCCCAGCCGTTGTACATGGGCACGTACCGAACCGCTGCCAGAGACGATAATCCCCACCGAGACATCCGGCACATCCACTCCCTCGTTCAAGACGTGTGAATTGACCAGAAATGGCAGTTGCCCTGCACGGAAACCATCCAGCAGCCGTTTGCGTTCTCCAAGGCGGGTATGATGGGTGATGACCGGCAGGAAAAAGGTTTCACCAATGGCATACGCGGTGGCATTGTCATCGGTGAACAACAGCACCCTCTCCCCTTTGTGCCGCCGCAACAGACCCCAGACGGTACGCAGCTTGGCGCGGGATGCCCGGGCCAGCCGTTTTTGCATCCGATAGGCCTGGTAGGCCGCCCGTCCCTCCTTGGAGCGATAACAGACCTGGACAAACTGGCTCCAGCCATTGGGTTTGCTGAAAGAGATGCCGCTGTTGCGGGCAAATTCCCGGTATTGGGCATAGGCCGTGTCATAGGCAACCCGTTCATCGGGATCCAGGGTCACAGGGATCTGCTCCAGACGGTAGGGAGCAAGATATTTTCCTTCCAGGTCAATAATTTCACTTCTATAGCAGAGGGCGCCCAACAGATCATAGAGATCCTCTTCCTGGCCGTCGACCCTTTCGGGTGTGGCCGTCAGCCCCAACCGAAAGGGGGCAATGCTCAGGATGGCGGCCAGTCGGGTCGTGGTCGCGGGCAAATGGTGGCACTCGTCACAGATCAGCAAACCAAAACGGTTGCCTATCTGCTCCATGCGCAGATAGGCGGAGTCATAGGTGCAGACCGTGATCGGCTCCAATTGGTTTTCTCCTCCTCCCAGCAGTCCGATGGGGATGGAAAAGCTGTCGAGGAGTTGCTCATACCACTGCTGCATCAGATCGAGGGTGGGCACCAGGATCAGGGCATCCCGCCGGGTATGGGCGATGGCCATACGGGCCACCAGGGTTTTGCCGGCACCGGTGGGCAACACCACCACGCCTCGCCGCTTGGCGGCTATCCAGGCGGCAAAGGCCTGGGCCTGATGGGGGCGGGGCTGGAAGGTTTGCGCCAATTGGAAGGCCTGTTGATTGAACTGTCGTGCCTCATCCCGGAAAGGAATTTTCAGACGATGCAGCGTCATCAGGATCGGCCCGTACCGCCGGGCCTCGGCCCGAAAGGTTTCGGTGCGATCATCCCAGCGAACCCAGGAGGCGACCGGGGCCAACTGCGCCCCGGAACCGGTAATTTTTAACGAGCCTTGTTCAAACTGGATGCGTACCATCCCAGCCGCCGGGTCGCTCTCCCTATCCATGCCGCCGTTCAAACTCTGCCATGAAAGTGACCAGGGCATCCACCCCCTCTTCCGGCATGGCGTTGTACAGGGAGGCGCGCATGCCACCCACGGAACGATGTCCTGCCAAGGTGACCAGCCCCGCTTTTTTGGCTTCCGCCAGGAACGTGGCATCCTGGCTGGGGTCGGCCAGGGTGAAGGGCACATTCATCCGGGAACGGCTGATGGCTTCCGTGGGGCATTGGTAATAGGAGGAGCGATCGATGGCGGCATAGAGTTTGGCCGCCTTGCGAATGTTGCGCTGCTCCATGGCCGCCACCCCCCCCTGATTTTTGGTCCACTGCAACACCAACCCCAGAATGTAGATGGCGTAGGTGGGAGGGGTGTTGAACATGGAATCGTTGTCGGCATGCACCTTGTAGTCCAACATGTTCGGCAGGTCCGTGCGGCGCCCCAGAAGATCCTTGCGCACGATGACCACCGTCACGCCGCTGGGACCGAGATTTTTTTGTGCCCCGGCATACAACAGGGCATAGTCGCTGATCTCCATGGGGCGGGAAAGCACATTGGAAGAGATGTCCGCCACCAGGGGAACCCCTCCGGAGTCGGGTGTGTAGTAGTATTCTGTTCCAAAAATGGTATTGTTGGAAGTGATGTGGAGATAGGCGGCCTGTGGGTTGAGGGTCAACTCGGCCTGGGTGGGAATGCGGGAATAGTTGACCGCCTTGCTGCTGGCCGCCACCCGTACATCGCCGCACTGCTTTTTGGCCTCACCATAGGCTTTTTCTGCCCAACTGCCGGTCAGGATATAGTCGACGCTTTGTTGGGTTGGGTGGGTGAGCAGGTTCATGGGCAGCATGGAAAATTGCAGCGAGGCTCCCCCTTGCAGCAGCAACACGGCATAATTGTCCGGGATGGCCAGCAACTCCCGCAACAGGGACTCTGCCTGGGCGATAATGGCCATATAGGGTTTGGAGCGGTGGCTCATCTCCATCACCGACATGCCGCTATCCTTGTAAACCACCATCTCATCTCTGGCCTGTTCCAGGACGGCCAGGGGCAACACGCCGGGACCGGCGCTAAAATTATAGACACGTTCCATGGGTAAACATCTCCTTTATCCCATTCTGGTTGTGACAGACAATCGACCACTGCCCGGGGCAGTCAAAAAAAATCCCCGCCGGAGCGGGGGTTTCGCCAAGTGTATTGCAGTGCTTGTCGGGGCGTTAATTGAGGGATTTTCTCCAGAAGAGGATTTTCCCACAGGCTTCGCACTTTTTGATGCTCGCGAATAAAAACAACAAGCCGATGACAAAGAGGAGAGGCAGAACGATGCGACCTGCGGCGACGATGGGCCCCATCAGGACATCCTGCCGGATGATCTCTCCCGGATTACTCATGATTCCAAACAACGTGATGGCGATGACGAACAAAATTCCAACTATTACAAGGATATGGCTTCGTATCAACGGTTTTGTTTGATGCTCCATGTTTGGCCTCCTATCACAGGTGTGGCCCCCCAAGCTGAGGCCCATTATCGGTGTGTCTGCCACCACAAGCAAGGGAAAAAGAGAGGGAAATGTTTCCCCGCACGATGGTTCCATGCTTGTTTTATGGGTTGTTTTCAAATACAATCAACAGGATAATGAGCTTATGGGCGGGTCGGACAACGACCGGACAACGGCTCAAATCTGCTGGATGGAGCCCGGATCTGCTGCCCATGGATGCCCGTCAGGAAGCCGAAAACATTTCTGGACCCGTCGTTGCGCTGTATTGCCAGATTGCCACTCTTTGCCTTCTCTTTCCGGAATGGGAGGGGGAATGGCTTTCCATGGCCGGCATCGCCGGGATCGTTGCCGGGGCCAGCATCCTGTTGTGGCGCCGTCGCGGTGGGGGTTGGTCGCCCATTGTATTCGGCATCTCCACGGGTTTATTGGCCATCGCCTGCCAACAACTGCCCGCATCTCCTTTTCCCACCGAACTGATCAACCAGCCCGCCACCCTGCAGGGTTGGATCGTGGAGCGGCAGGATCGACCGGATTCCGTGCAACTACTGTTGGAAGAGGGGGTTGTCACAGCGACCCTCCATCCGCTGCCGGTTCCGGTGGCGATTCCGGGGTTGATACAGATCACCCTGCGGGGAGAGGCGGCACTGACCGCCTTGCCCGGCGATCAGGTGCGACTGCGCACCCGTCTCAAACCGGTGGAGTCGACCGACAATCCGGGTGCGTTTGACTATGCCCGCTTTCAACGCCAACAGGGTATTCAGGCGCAGGGCTTCTCCAACCAGGCCGTTGAATGGCTGGCGTCGGCAACAGGATGGCATTGGAACCGTTATCGACAACAGCTTTCCCAATGGATTGCCCAGACGGTTTCTCCCTCGGAGCGGGGTTTGGTCGAGGCGTTGATGGTGGGAAAAACCGGATTTCTGGGAGCGCAGGTGACGGAAGATCTCATGGTTTCCGGCACCTATCACCTGGTGGCCATTTCCGGCCTGCAGGTGGGCCTGGTGGCGGGATGGAGCTTTTTTATCGCCCGTTTTTTGCTGGCCTTGTGCATTCCCCTCTCGCGACAATGGGATGTCAAAAGGCCGGCGGCCCTGCTGGCCCTGCCGCCCACCGTGGCCTATGCCATTTTGGCAGGTTGGTCGATCTCCACCCAACGCGCCACATGGATGGCCGGTTTTCTGCTGGTGGCCATCGCCGTGGGACGCGCCCGCCAACTGTGGCGGGTATTGGCCATGGCGGCCCTGGCCATTTTGACCTGTCAACCGTGGCAACTGTTTTCAGCGGGATTTCAACTCTCTTTCCTGAGTGTCGTTGGATTGTTGTATTTTATGCCACTCCTGCCGACCGGGAGGGGTTGGTGGCGACCGCTGCTCGGCCTGCTGGCCGTCACGGTGGTGGCCTCGCTGGTCACCACGCCGGTGGCAGCCCACTATTTTCACCGTCTCTCTCCCTACGGTCTCCCGGCCAACCTGCTGGCGGTTCCCTGGGTGAGTGTTGTTTCCACCCCCTTGGGCTTGCTGGCCATGCTCGGCCATGCCCTCTATCCGCCCCTGGGAGATGGGCTGTTGCAGTGGATGGGGGAGAGCCTGGAGCCCTATCGGCTGCTTATCGCCTGGATCAGTGCGCTGCCTGGTGCCTGGTCCCGCGTGGCGGGCCCCTCTCTGTTGGGCCTTGCCCTGGCACTGGGGCTCTCTGCCCTGGCCGGTCTGGCGGGCATGGCGGGCAAGCCCCGCTGGCGTCTGCCGCTGTTTTTTCTGGCCTGGCCTGCGCTGTTTTGGCCCCACGCTGCGCCACCGGCGGACGAGTTGCACTTGGCCGTCCTGGATGTCGGGCAGGCCCAATCGGTCGTTCTGTATACCCCGCAGGGTGGCTGGTCGGTGCTGGATGCCGGCGGCTTTGTCTCTCCCCGCTTCAACCCTGGCGAGGCCTTTACCTCAGCCTATCTGTGGCATCGGGGGGTGCAACGGCTGAACCGTGTGGTCGTCAGCCATCCGCAACTGGACCATATGGCCGGCGTCGAGCAACTGCTGCGTAATTTTCAGGTGGAAACGCTTTGGTTGGGTGTTTTTCCGGAAGCGGAGGCGGACAACAGCACCTATGCCAGCCTGATCGCCCGGGCAGAACGGCAGGGAGTCGCCATTCGACGCATTGCCCAGGGATTTTCCGTGGAGGAGGGAGATGCACGGATCACCGTGTTGCCGCCGCTGCCGGCGGAACGGGCCAAGAGTGACAATGACCGTTCCCTGGTGGTCGAGATTGCTTTTGGTGAGCAGCGCTATTTGATTCCGGGGGATGCCACGGCACGCACGGAAAAATGGTTGTTGTCCCAACGGGCCATCCAACCGTTGACGATGGTGCTGGCTCCCCATCATGGCAGTAAAACCTCCAGCTCATCGGCCTTTGTGCAGACCAGCCGTCCGCAGCATGTCGTCTTCAGCGCGGGTCGTTACAACCCTCACCGCCATCCCTATTTCCAGGTGGTGCAACGTTGGCATGCCAGCGGGGCACGCCTCTGGCGGACCGATCAGCAGGGGGCCATTCTTCTGCAAAGCGACGGTCGGAATCTGCAGGTCAAAGCTGCAACAACACCTCGTGTTTCCCTGGCAGAGCGTCTGAAGGCGCTGTTTTAAACACGGCGCGCAGGGCCAGCAAGGCCTCCAGCAGGGTAGCCGTTTCTGGCAGTTGTTGCCGCAACTCGGCGGGGGAGAGGGGGGTATACAGCGTCACGGCATGGTTGCAGGCCGCCAATCCTGTTGCCAGCCGGATGGACTCTGCCTGGGTATCCTGGAGTGCTCCCAGCAGAATACCGATATTTTTCACCCCCAGCGTCCCCGTTTTGCCGGACCAGTGGCTGTGAGGTATGGAGAAGGTTGCATGGCTTGCGCGTATCAGGGCGCCCAGATTGACCAGGCTGCTGGCCACAAACGGGGAGTGTTCCGGAGGTTCCGGAGCGGAGAGTTGCCGGTGGCCATGGGCACAATAGAGCCGTTCTCCAGGGGGCAACCCGGCAAAATCGGCATGGAGCAGGTGGGTGGCTTGATCCAAACAGAACAGGTGTGCCTGAGTGGGGCGGGGAACCTGTTGGAACAGGGTATCGCACCAGCTTTCTGGCAGCTTTTTTTGGCTCAACAACAGTGTGAAGGTGACCTCATTCATGCTTGAACTCGCCCATGGGTTGCGCCGCAGGAGGGTTTTAAGTTGATCTGCAAGCATTATTGATGCCATGTTGTAGTTTTTCCTCTATTTTATTTCTGGATTTTGCTTGACTTTGTACGATTTTTTGTCCAAATTCGGCGGGGTATCGTTTGTTGCCTTCGACAGGGGGAAGCCCCTTCCAACAAAGCAAGGAGATTTTTTATGTCATTGGTATCCATGCGGCAACTGCTGGATCATGCGGCCGAACACAATTATGGAATTCCTGCTTTCAACGTCAATAATATGGAGCAGGTGCGGGCCATTATGCGGGCTGCGTCCGATACCGGCAGCCCTGTCATTCTACAGGCTTCTGCCGGTGCCCGTGACTATGCGGGGGAGCCCTTTTTGCGCCACCAGATTTTGGCCGCCCTGGAATCGTATCCCCATGTGCCCATCGTCATGCACCAGGACCATGGACAATCCCCGGCTGTTTGCGTGATGGCCATTCGCAGCGGTTTTACCAGTGTCATGATGGATGGCTCCCTGCTGGAGGATGGCAAAACCCCCGCCAATTATGATCATAACGTCCGGGTCACCGCCCAGGTGGCCGCCATTGCCCATGCGGTGGGTGTCTCCGTGGAAGGGGAGTTGGGGGTGTTGGGCTCCCTGGAGAGTGGCATGGCGGGTGAGGAGGATGGTCACGGTGCCGAGGGCAAACTGGAGCGGGGGCGTCTGCTCACCGATCCGGAGGAGGCGGCCCGCTTTGTCCATGCCACCCAGGTGGATGCGCTGGCCATCGCGATTGGCACATCCCATGGGGCGTACAAATTCAGCCGCAAGCCCACAGGCGATATATTGGCCATTGACCGCATCAAGGAGATCCATGCCCGTCTTCCCGATACCCATCTGGTCATGCACGGCTCCTCTTCCGTGCCCCAGGATCTGCTGGCCCTGATCAACGAATTTGGTGGCAGCATTCCAGAAACCTATGGTGTCCCGGTTGCGGAAATTTGCGTCGGTATTCAGCATGGTGTGCGCAAGATCAACATCGATACCGACTTGCGGTTGGCCATGACGGCGGCCATCCGGCAGCATCTGGCCAAAAATCCCAAAAATTTTGACCCGCGCAAATATTTGCGTCCTGCCGAGGATGCCGCCTACCGTATCTGCAAAGAGCGGTTTGAGCAGTTTGGTGCGGCCGGTCAAGGATCCCGTATTCAGGCCATCTCCATGGAGCAGATGGCGTTGCGCTACGAGTCCGGGCAACTGGCTCCACGGGTTCACTCGTGAGTTCTCTGCGGGCTTTTCCGGTCTCTGCGGTTATCCCGCAGATGGCGGGTCGGTGGGTTGCTGCCCTGTGTGGTTGTTGGCTGTTGATTGCGCCTGCGGCATTGATGGCCAAGCCGCTTGGGGAGCATTCCAATCCCTGCGTGGTGGCCCGAGAGATGGCTGTCAAGGGGATCGCCCTGTTTGAGCGCCAGCAGGAGCAGGGGTTGGCCGCCATGGAGGGGGCTGCCGCCATGTGTTCCTCTGATCCCAACATTGCTTTCAACCTGGGATTGGCCCACTATCTGGCCGGTCACCTGGAAAAAGCGGAGGCTTTGTGGGAGGTTTTGCTCACCGCACCCGCCTCCTTGGAGGCGGCCAATCGGGAAAAAACTCTTTCCAACCTGGCCTGGGTCAAGTTTGAACTGGGCAAGGACAAAGAGGCATTCCAGCTGGCTTCGGATGGGTTTGCCCTCTATCCGGGCAGTTGGTCTTTGGCACACAGCAAACTGTTTTCCCTGTTTCGCATGGGGCGCTATCTGGAGGCTTACGATTGGATCAGTCGTAGCGGTCTGACCGGTGTGCGTGCCGAACAATGGCAGCATCAGGCCGCCGAATACATGGTAGAGACCCTGTGGCGAAAGTTTCGTGCCTGCACCTCGCCGCGACGGGGCGAAGCCTGTGAACAGAGCGGTCAGTTGCCCGCCATCCGCCAAGCCGTCAATCTGTTGGTCAAGGAATATCCTCGCGAAATCCATTTTATCGAGGCAAAAAATCTTTTATTGTCTGCCTATTTGGACAAGGGGGCCATCCTGCCTTATCCCATGGATCTGCCCCATGAAACCTGGGCCAAGAAGGGCGACGTGGATGATCGGAGCGTGCTTTTGGATGACACAATCAAGGCACTGCCCCCCATTTCCACATGGGAAAAACGGGAGGAT
Source organism: Magnetococcales bacterium (assembly GCA_015229095.1). Taxonomy (GTDB): domain Bacteria; phylum Pseudomonadota; class Magnetococcia; order Magnetococcales; family Magnetaquicoccaceae; genus Magnetaquicoccus. Next base: position 16,480 of record JADGCE010000003.1, read on the forward strand.
GCCTTTGCGGTGATCGTCGGCATCAGCCGCTATCAGCATGTGCGGGCCCGTCATTTTGCCGATCGGGATGCCCTGCATCTCCGGCAGCTGTTGGTCGAACGCGGGGTGTTCAAGGGGGATGTGGATCATGTGCGGTTGCGCATCGACCAGGAGGCAAACCACAAGACGTTGAACGATGATCTGGCTTGGCTGGTGCGGCAGGGCCAGCTGAATCCCAGTGCCATCCTTCTCTTCTATTTTTCCGGCTTGGGGGTTGCCAAACCCGGGGCCATTACCCTGGACGATGCGTTGTTGCTGCCCGTCGAGGCGCAGCAGGGGCAATGGAGCTCCCATAACAGCCTCTCCTTGCTCCAGTTGAAGAGTGCGCTGGACAAATTGCCCAATCCGCAGATTGCGGTTATTCTGGACACCTGTTTCAACGAGACCCAAGCGTGTGCCGTCGAGCAGAGCGCGGTCGAGGGTCGTACTCCTGACAAACCGATCACCCTGCACGGTTTGGCTCCGACGCCGGAATTTTTTAACGGTCGACATCCCTGGATGGTGGCGGCCATGCAGCAAAAGATGATGTTGCACACGGCAGGGCGCCAGGGAGGGTTGACCTATTTTCTGTTGCGGGGGTTGCTGGGAGAGGGGGATGGCAGCGCGGGTACGCCACCGGATGGTTGGGTGGATCTGAACGAGGCGTTCGCCTTTGTCAGGCAACAGATGCCCAAGGTGGATCCGTTGCTTTCCAAACCCTCTGCCCTGCGACTGGCCAAGAGCAAAGGAGAAAAATAGGTGTTTTTTGACCGTTTCATACCTGCCGTTTGCCGGGCTGGGCAGAGTGGGCCGGCACTCCCCCGCAGGGTTATGTTTTGTGCAGCAGGCCTGCTGGTTTTGTTGTGTCTGAGTTGGCCAGGAGCGGCGACCGCCTTCCCCATCAAGGAGTGGGACAAACTGGATGTGGGGGAGAGTCGGAGTCTCTCCACGGAGGTGGCGCAACCGGGAAAACCCTGGCAAGAGCCGTTGAGTGGCATGCATTTGGTGTGGGTTCCGGGTGGCTGCTTCAGGATGGGATCGGCCCCCAATGCGGAGGGGAGGGATGCGGACGAGGAGCCGCTCCACACGGTCTGTCTGTCTGGATTTTGGTTGGGAGAGAGGGAGGTTACCCAGCAACAATGGCAGCGGGTTTTGCAGAACAACCCCTCGCAGTTGCATCATGAGGTGATTGGGCAGCCGGATGAGGGATTTCCGGTGGAGAATATCTCTCGCCTGGATATTGAATCTTTGCTCACCAAGTTGAATGGCCGTCATCGTGGTCAGGTTGTGTTTGATCTGCCCAGCGAGGCCCAGTGGGAGTATGCCTGTCGCAGCGGCGGGGAAAAGACAACGTTTGCAGGGTATGCCCAGGTGGATCAACTCGGCTGGTATCGGAGCAACAGCAGTGGCACCAGTCAAACAACCGGCAGTCGCCGAGCCAACCGGCTGGGGCTGTTTGACATGAGTGGCAATCTTTGGGAGTGGGTGCGGGACACCTACGACAAGGAGGCCTATCGCCGGCATGGCAATAACGATCCCGTCTATACAGGGGATGCCCCTTTTGCGGTCATTCGTGGGGGAGGCTGGCAGGATGAGGTGGGTGCGCTGCGCTGCGCCAACCGAGGTTTTGAACGGTTGACCAACAAGCGGGCTGATCTGGGGGTGCGTCTGTTGGCCACGGTGGATGTCAAGGCAAAGGATGCCCAAAAAGCCAAAGAAGGGCGTTCCAAGATGCCGTTTTGACGGGAGTGTTGTTGGGGCTTCAAGGCAAAGTTCACGATGAAAATTTGTCGACGGTTCAAATTTGAAGCGGCCCATCAGTTGCCCTATCACGACGGCAAGTGCCGTCGTCTTCATGGCCACTCCTATCGCATGGAATTGATGTTCAGCGGACCGGTTCAACCGCTCCAGGCGGACAATCCCCAGTCGGGTTTTGTGGCAGATTTTGGACGATTGGATCGCATTATCCGCACGGAGTTGATTGATCGTTATCTGGATCATTATGCGCTGGATGAGAGTGTGCCAGGGTTGCCCTACTCCTCGGCAGAGCTGCTGTCGGCCTGGATCATGGCTTGGTGCATGAGCCATCTGGACGGTCGACCCGAGTTGGGGGCCATTCGCAGCGAGACCGTCAGGGTGTGGGAGACGGTCAATGCCTGGGCGGAAGCGGACCGGCAGGATGCCCAACCTTTTTTGTCCGCCGTGGCCGCCGTTACCGCAGGAGGTGTTTCCGAAACCTGAAACAGCTGGGGTGATGTGCGGGCAAGGGCGCGACGATTGCCACGGCGTGGCACGATCTGTGTTTGACAGGATTTAAAAAGTGCGGTATAATGCCAGGTTTTTAATGGAAGCCAGAAAGGCCTTTTTCTGTGGGTCTGTTCTGCGCGGTTTGTCCTTCTCAACATAAACGGGGGTCTCAGAACGATGGCACGTCAACTGCTTATTTTGCGACATGCAAAGTCTGCTTGGGATACCCAGGCTGCCTCTGATTTTGACCGTCCTTTGGCCAAGCGGGGGCAAAAAGATGTGCCCATGATGGGGGCATGGATGCGGGAACAAAAGCTGATACCGGATTGTGTGGTCAGTTCGCCGGCGGAGCGGGCCAAACAGACGGCACAGGGTATTTGCCATGTTCTTGATATCAAGGAAAAGAAAATTATCATGGACCGGCGGATCTATGGCGCCGATACGGAGGAGTTGCTGGAGGTTCTCTCCGAATTGCCCGGCAAGGCGAAAACGGTTCTGTTGGTGGGACACAATCCGGGGTTGGAATCCTTGGCGGCCTATCTGGTCGGTGATTTGAGCCGTTCGGTTGCCCAGCTCGCCCCGGAAGGTGGCGAGGAGGCCGGTGAATATGGCGTCGTCAAAACGGCCACTCTGCTCCAGTTGGGGATCACGGAGGAGTGGAACGCCCTCAAGCAACGCTGTGCCACCTTGATTCAGATCAAGTATCCCCGCACCCTGCACGCCTGAACCATGCCGCCACGGCTGCATGCGGCCTGCGCGGGATGCTTCTGTTTGGCGATGCCACCCGTGCTGGTTCCTGTGTTTCACACTTGACACCTTGTGCCGTCTCGTTGTAGCGTCCCGCCGGAGGGGGTGCGGCTTCTGTTTGAGGTAGAGCACGGCGCGGCAGCGGTCGTTGTCCGCCGTGCGGGTGCCTGCCCGTGTGGTGCTTTGGGTCGTCTTCATGCCTGCCGGTCGTTGGTTTCCAGAGGAATATTATGAATTCCAGTCAATTATGGTCCCGTCTGTTTCCCTTTCTGCAATGGTTTCCCGTCAGCCCCGCCTACATGCGCGATGACCTGCTCGCGGGTATCACCGGTGCCCTGGTGCTGGTTCCCAAGGCGATGGCCTATGCGCAACTCTCTGGATTGCCGCTCTATTTTGGCTTGTACACCGCTTTTGTTCCCGCGATTCTCGGCGCGCTTTGGGGATCCAGTCGTCAACTCGCCACGGGGCCTGTGGCCGTTGTCTCGCTGATGACGGCAGCCGCCATCACCCCCCTGGCGGTTCCCCTCACCGATGAGTTTGTCGCCCTCGCCCTGCTGTTGACCCTGTTGGTCGGTGTCATCCAATTCGGGCTTGGTGTGATCAAACTGGGCACCATTGTCAATTTTGTCTCCCATCCGGTGATCCTGGGTTTCATGAATGCAGCGGCCATCATTATTGCCCTTTCCCAACTGGACCTGCTGCTGGGCATTCCCAAGGGACGAAGCGACTCTTTTCTCAAAGATATCTGGGAGATGTTCGCCTACCTGCCACAAACGCATCTGCCGACCCTGGCCATGTCCATTCTCTCCCTGGTGCTGATGCTGGCATTGAAAAAGGTTCCCCTGTTAGCAAAACCCAGTGTGTTGATCGTGGTGGTCATCATGACCATGATCGGCCAGGCCATCGATTTTGAACGCAAGGAAAAGGGCTCGCCCGACCGTATCGCAACGCCTGCGGTGCGGGAATTGACGACCGGTTATGCCGAAGCGGATCGGCAAATCACCGCGCTGGCGGTCGAGATGACGGCTCAATCGGTCCGACGCCGTCTCCTCGTCAAGGAGGGAGATGCCCGTGCCGTGGCCGACCTGGATTATAAAGTCGATCTGATGCAGCTGGATATGCAGGCGCTGAAAACACAAAACAGCACCCGTCTGAAACAGATTTACAAAATCCACCTGGAACGCAGCAAAGCCTCGCAAAACGGTGCAGCCGCCTACTATGCCCAGGGTGCCGTACCTGCAGGTGTCGAAACCGACGGACGCCTCTGGCATATCAAGAAGATCGACAAGGGCGAAATTTATCTGATGGGCGGCGGTGATGTGGTGGGCAATATTCCCGCCGGCCTTCCCTCCCTGCGCATCCCCAATCTCAGTCTGGACGCCATCCTGTCGCTCTTTTCGGCGGCATTGATCATCGCGCTGGTTGCTTTCATGGAGTCCATCTCCATGGCCAAGGCCATGGCCGCCAAATCCAAGCAGACCATCGATCCCAACCAGGAGTTGATCGGTCAGGGGGTTGCCAACATTGGTGGGGCCTTTTTCCAGGCCTACCCGGCCTGTGGCTCTTTCACCGGGTCGGCGATCAATTTGCAGGCCGGGGCCAAGACAGGATTTGCCATGGTTTTTAATGGTTTTTTTGTCGCCATCACCCTGCTGTTTCTCACCCCCTATCTTTACAGCCTGCCCAAAGCGGTATTGGCGGTGATTATCGTGCTGGCGGCGGCCTCTCTGATCACCCCTGCGGCCATCAAGCATACCTGGCAGGCCAGTCGTGTGGATGGCATGGTCACCGGGGTCACCTTTGTCGTCACCCTGCTGGCTGCACCCCATCTGGACAAGGGCATCATGATGGGTACGGTGTTGTCGCTAGTTCTCTTTCTCTATCGTTCCATGCGGCCCCGGGTGGCCATCCTGGGCCGTCACGAAGATGGTTCCCTGCGGGATTTGGCGGTCTATCCCCACCTGCCCCATGATGATCGCATCATCGCCGTGCGTTTTGACGGACAGCTCTATTTTGCCAACGTGGCCTATTTCGAGGATAAAGTGCTTGCAGCCATTGCGGACAAACCCCGGGCAAAATATGTGCTGGTGGTGGGAGATGGCATCAATCAATTGGACTCCTCCGGGGAGGATGCGATTCGCCGCTTGCAGACGGAGCTGCGCGACCACGGCATGGTGTTGTATTTCTCTGGACTGAAGCGGCAGGTGCTGGCGGTGATGCACGCGACCGGCCTGTTTGAGCAGTTGGGTGGCGACGAGACCCTCTGTTCGACAGACGAGATCGCTTTGGCACATATCTACCGGCGGATTTGGGAGGAGAGTGGCCCTCCTCCCTGCCCAGGCCACCTGTTGGGTGACCGGTGCCGGCACGATGCCTGTGCCGAGTCAGCCCACTGTCTGGTCAACAGCGGCACAGACATTGC
>JADGCE010000003.1:22013-50810 GCA_015229095.1 Magnetococcales bacterium
GGCAGCAAAATAACCTGCTGCACGGGCGAGTTGGCCAGGCTCTCCACCAGGGGTGTATAGTCGAACCCCCGCTCTTTGCCGCCAACGATCAGGGTGGCAACCTGGGGGAAAAAAGCCTGCAACGCCGCAATCGTCGCCTCGGGCGCCGTGGAAATGGCGTCGTTGATCCAACGAATTCCCCCATGCTCCCCCAGATCCGCCAACCGATAGGGCAACCCCGTAAACCGCGTCAATACCCGTTGCAGAAGATCGGGCTTTACCCCAAACAGCTCAGCCACCGCCAGCACCGCACAACTGTTTTCCCGGTTGTGCCGGCCCGGCAGCCGCATCCCGTCATCGCTGAACAGCCGCTCTTTTCCCCGATAAAACCAGCCATCTGCAAAATGCACCCCCTCTTCCGTATGCAGGATCTCCTGGGCTTGCGCTTTTCGCCCGGCGTGTTGCAACCAGGGCAGGGCGCGGCTGTCGATGCGCAGAACATCATCCACCCGTTGGGTGGTGGCCATGCGCATTTTGGCCTGATAATAGGCTTCCACCGAGCCATGCCAGTCCATATGTTCAGGAAACAGATTTAAAATGACGGCCACGGAGGGCCCCAAAACCAGATCGGCGCATTGGTAACTGGACATTTCCAGGACGGTGATCGCCTGGCGGTCCAATACCTCCGGCAGATGATCCAGGGCCGCCCGGCCAATATTGCCCAGCAGAACCACGGGCAAGCCCGCTTCCCGCAGGGTTTCGTAGAGAAGGGTGCTGGTGGTGCTCTTGCCTTTGCTGCCGGTAATCCCGATCACGGGCAGGCGGGCCTGTCGCACTTCGGCCAGATAGAGGTTGGTGGAGGTGCTTTGCCCCACGCCCAGGGAATCGGCCAGTTGCCGCACCGGATGGTTCGGAGCAAAACCCGGTGAGCGGATCAAAACATCCAACCCTTGCAGCCCTTGTGCAGACTCCTCTTCCGACCAACAGGAGAGCTCTCCGAATGTGGCGGCGGGGAGGAACGGTTTGTCTGTAAACAGATGGATGGGAGCCCTGTGGCCAGCCCGACGCAGGGCGGCCAGCAGCGCGGTTCCCTCCACGCCCAAACCCAGAATGCCGATGCGGCGATCAATGAGTTCGCAGATACGCATCAAGACGTGACCTCCAGAGTTCCGAAAGGGTCGATTCCGTGCCGGGTGTTATCTGCTCCTGCCAGAGGGAAGCGGGGTCTGTCACCAGAGGGCGCACCGAGGTCTCATACCAGCCCTGTACCGGTGTGTTCGCCAATCTGCCTTGCTGCTCCAGGTGGGAGAGGGCCGCCAACACCTCCTCCGGGGTGCCCACGCATTCAAACGGTTTGTGACCACGCACACCCGCCAACGCTTCCAGGGTCGGTAATTGGGCGGCATCGGCCAGCAGGTTGTCTCCGAAAATGGTGTGCAGCCGACTCTCCCCCAAATGGGGGGCCATCATCAAATAGACGAAAAGACATTTGGGGCACTTGCCACACCAGCGGGGCGTCTGGCCGGTATGGGTCAATTGAAAATTGGCATTGCAGGAGGTGAAACAGTTGAAATAGCGCATGCGCCGCGCAAACAGTCCACAGATGGCCAGTTCACTCAACGGGCGCAGCAGGCTGAAATAGTCGGGTGCGTTGACAAACTGTTGCCGGTGCAGGTGTTGGAAAGCCTGCTCGAAGGCCAGCCCTTTGCTCCATTGGTGGTTGATCTCCAGATCATGCCAAACCAGATTGCCGTATGAAGCGGTGCGTTCGTTGGAGGCAACCACCCCGCGATAGCCCCCCACCAGGGCGACCAACAGGCTGATAAAGGCGATACAGGCTGAAATGGGAATGTGGCCGTTATAGGCCCCCGCTGCGTTGAGGGCGAACAGTTTGGCATCCAGGCGACGTTTGACCACCCGGTGCGGCGCGCCAAAAGCTGCGGCCAACCGCATGATCCAGGGGGCCGATCCCAGGGAGAAGAGATCGACCGGGACTCCCGACTCTTGAATGATTTCATGGGAGACAGCCGAATCCTTGCCACCTCCTATCAACAGCAGCACCCGTTCGGTGGTGGGTTCCGGCAGCACGATGGCGGCACGATCTCCCTCCTGCCAGGGGAACACCACCCGCCCACGGGGGTCCAGCCCATTGCGATAAAAAAACTCTCCCAGACCAAAGGTATACAGTTGTTCCCAAAAGGCGGCCTCCTGTCGGTTCAAGGGGTCGCCATGCACAACCATCTCCCGGGGACAACAGGATTTGTAGTACGAAATACCCAGCATCAGGTGAATGTTGCGCAACGCCTGTGCGACCGCCGGTTGCAGCGGATCCGGGGCAGGCAAGGCCGTAGGCCAATCCAGCTGCTCTTCAAAATCGATCGGGGTCAGATGATCGCTGGACAAACGGTAATAGAAGCGTGCCGAGTGGCCACGGCTTTCAAAGTGCAAAAACTCAAACCGCTGGAAATCAGAATGGATCGCGCCCATGCTCAACCCTGTTCTTCCCAATGGTCCGGCAGTCGTTGCAACAATGCCTGCAGAGCGGGTTCTTCGATCCGTCGCATGGCCTCCTCCCAATCCACCCAGGCGCGCTGGCGAAAATCTTCCAGCCAACTGTCCAACACCTCTGTCACACGGAGGACAAACACCTGCACATTGCAGATATCCCCCCATTTTTTATAGTGGAAGGTGCCCAACGTGCCGGGCAGCAGCACCCCCACCACCCCCGCTTCCTCCAGGGCCTCCTTGGCGGCAGAATCTGCCGGGGAGAGATCGGCCTCGATAATTCCTTTCGGAATGATCCAGCGTTTCCCGCTCCTGGATGTGATCATTAACACTTTCAGTTGATTGCCCTGTTGGCGTACCGGCACCACCGCCGACTGCTCATAATAATAATCCGCCTGCTCCCGCATTTTCACACCCCTTTGCCTGTTGGTCGAGCATCCTTGAGCACCATTTGCACGCTTTCCCGCTCCCGATAACGGTTGATTGTACAACTGCCGATTACATCCAGTCGCCCCGTCGCCGAACGCAATCCTTCCCCCAACGCTCCCGGCCAGACCTGGAAGGCGATGGCATCCAGGGTGTTGTCCTGGGTGTCGGCCAGTATACACTTGACATGACGCTCTTTCAGCAGACGGCAATCCATGATCCGCACATTTTCCAACAACAACAGCGGTTCCGGATTGCCTTGCCCGAAAGGCTGCAGTCGCTCCAGTTGTTTGACCAGGGCCCAGTCCAATGTTCCCAGGGGTATTGTCCCGTCATAATGCAGGATCGGGTCGAACAGACCCGGCTGAAACTGCTCTGCCACGGCACGATCAAAGATCTCTGTAAAGGCCGGCAGATGATGCTGTTCCAAACTCAATCCGGCGGCGGCTTGGTGGCCCCCATAGGCCTTCAACAAGGGGGCGGCGCTTTCAATGGCGGCCAACAGATTCACCCCAGGGATGGAACGCCCGGAGCCCTTGCCCTGGCCCTGCTCATCCAGGGCCACGACAATCACCGGTCGGTATAATTTTTCTGCCAGTCGGGAGGCCACCACGCCGATGACGCCGGGGTGCCACCCCTGTTGCGCCACCACGATGCCAAACCGATCGGCGACCCCCCCCATCTCTGTCACCGCGCGCAGCGCCTCACGCAGCATCCCCTCTTCCAAACCTTGACGCTCCCGATTGTAGCCTTCCAATTCGGCAGCCAGGGTGTCGGCATAGGCTTTATCCTCTGTGGTCAACAACTCGACCCCCAGCATGCCCCGATGCAGACGGCCTCCGGCATTGATGCGCGGTCCCAGTTGAAACGCCACTTGTCCGGCCCGCAACCCTCCAGAGAGACGCGCAACCTCTTTCAGGGCATGCACGCCCACAGAGCGGGACTCAGAGGCCACCCGCAAGCCGTGGGTGACCAGAATACGGTTCACGCCGGTCAAACTGGCCACATCGGCGATGGTGCCGATGGCCACCAGATCCAGCCATTGTTTTAAATCCGGTTCGGGCCGGGAGGGCTGAAACCAGCCCTGTTGCCGCAGGCCCCGATTCAACGCCACGATCAGATAAAAAGCCACCCCCACGCCTGCCATGTTTTTGTGGGGGAAGGGATCATCCGGGCGATTGGGATTGATCAGGGCAAAGGCGGGGGGAAAGGGTTCGCGCACCTGGTGGTGATCGGTGACAATGACATCCAGTCCCGCCTGACGGGCAACTTCCAGGGGGGCACATGCGGTTGCACCACAATCCACGGTGATGACCACCCGCACCCCCTCTGCGGCCAACAGGGTCATGGCCGCACTGTTGGGACCATACCCTTCGGTCAGGCGGTCGGGAATATAGACCCGCACCGGGATGCCCAAAAGACGAAAATAGCGCACCAACAGGGCAGAGGAGGTGACCCCGTCCACATCATAATCGCCAAAAACGGCGATGGACTCCCCTTTTTCCACGGCCTGCAACAACCGTTGCACCGCCTTTTCCATATCCAACAGATTCAGGGGATCCGGCAACTGTTGCAATCGAGGCTGCAAAAACCCCTCCACAGCGGCCTCTCCCTCCAGCCCACGGTTTGCCAGAATGGCTGCCAACAGGGGATGCACAGCCGGCGGTGCGACGGCGTGCCCTGCGGCGCTGCGCACCGGACTTCGGGGTTTCCACACCTTGCCGGAAAAGGAGAGAGGGGTATCGGTCATGAGAGACCACACAGGGACCAAAACTGGGCAGGATTCAACACGGGCCCCACCCCTGGTTGGCCCCGATGCCAAAAGCGCCGTTTTCGTACCAGGCTGCGACCGCGTGCCATCACCCAGGGGATGGTTTTTTCTGTGGTCGATACGGCATCCAGGTCGGCAATCAACAGCTGCTCTGCCGTTTGGGCCAACGGTTCCAGCAACTGATCGTTGATACGCTGCAACAGGGCGTGACGCTCCTCCAGCAGACCATGCCGGGCCAAAACGGCGGGAAGAGAGAGATGGAGCAATACCACCCCTGTGGTCATGGCTTGGCAGATCTCTGCAACCAGGGGGGTAAAATCCTTCTCTTCGTCCAACCAGGCCAGACGATAGCCTTTGGCCCGCGCCAGGCCCGCCACCACCGGTTGTGCCGTCCAGCAACAGCCCACCTCGGCATGGCGCACCGGCATGCCCCCCATGCCACTTCCCACACCCCACATCCAGGGCGTGTTCAGGGAGACGCGCCCCGCCTGTTGCCGACGCTGATTGACCGGATGGCGGACCAGAATGAGTTGTCCAACCGTCAACAGGGGCAACAGGGTGGCGGCATAGGCGCCGGATGGGGAGCGCGTCCGAAACGAGTCTCCTTCCAGGGTGTCCAATGGCTGGCTCCGTACCACAGCCGGGGGGGGGAGAGAGGCGTCGCGGGACAACACAAAATATCTCCCTCCGGCCGGACCCCAGCGTGCCGGGGGGCTGTTTTCTGGTTTATGGATCTGCGTGGGGGGGTACAACAACCAACCCGCCTCCTGCCAATCGGGCAGGATTGCCTCCAACAATGCCCGACATTCTGCCTCACTCTGCCCGGTGCGTTCGGGGGAGAGAAAAAGCAGATCATTTTGTTTTTTATACAAGTGGGTAAAACCCAGGCAGCACCAGATGCGCTCCGGATCCGGCCACTCGCTCCCCGCCTGGTCCGCCAGAGCCAGTGCCGAGGCATAGCCCAAGGGCAGGTCGGCCTGCCCCCCATCTCCCGCTGGCACCCCATGGCCAAACAGATCAAACAGGGGGGCCGCAGCACAGTGCAGCCGACCCGTGCGACCTGTCGCCGCCAACCGTCTCCATACCGGCATGCTGTCCGGTGCGGCAGGAGTGCTGTCCAGACCGTCGATCAGAATAAGAACAGGCACTTAGCCATCCACCTCGCTCATGCCTGACGCACCAAACGAAACCCCACCGTGACGGTGGCGTCATTTTCAGCCATCCGCAACCGGCTGGTGGGCCAACACTCTCTGGCGGCACTGTTGAAGCCGCCACCACGGGCGACCCGCATCTCTCGTGCAGCAGGTCGTTTATCGAATCGACTGACGCTCCGCAGCGGTTGACTGGCAGGCACGGCGATCTCTGCCGGGCCTTGCGGGTTGATGCGGGGGCTTTTGCTGTAATAATCCGCCTGGTAACGGTCGCTGACCCACTCCCAGACATTGCCCAACATGTCATGGATGCCCCAGGCATTGGCCAATTTTTCACCAATCGGATGGGATTGGCCCCGTGCATTGGCCCGGCACCAGGCATAGTCGGTCAACAATTCTGTGCCAAACTGCAATGTGGATGGGTGCAACGGTGGCAGATAGGTCGCGCCGGCCCGGGCGGCACACTCCCACTCCGCCTCGCTGGGCAATCGAAAGGTGTATTGGGTGCCGATCATGCGGCCCAATTTGTCGATAAATTTTTGGGTATCCAGCCAGGTAATCCGTTCCACCGGATGGTTGGCCCTGGAATTCATGAACAAACCTGCCGGATAATCCCCCATGATCCGCCGCCATTTACCCCATGTCATCGGATATTTGGCAATCCAGAATCCATCCAGCTGCACCGTATGCTCCGGTCCCTCATCCTCTTTCCGATTGGGGTCCGTCCCGGAGGCTCCCATGGTGAAAACCCCGCCAGGAACCCAGACAAAGGCCATTTTTGTGATCGGTTCTTCCCAGATTTCCCCGGCGTCGCGCTGGGGTGGTGGTGTCACCTCGACGGTGCCACTCTCTTCCCGTGGTGACACAGCGACCGGGAGGGCTGTCCGGGTCGCCGGGATGATGCGCTGAACCTCACCGGCTTTGGGTGCAACGACTTCAGGAATGGCACAGGCTGCCCGCTCCTGCACGACAACGCGGCTGGAAAAAAGGTTCAATGCGGAGATAAATCCACGCCAACTTGTTGTTTTTACAGTTGTTGAACCATCCTCGCACAAGGTGCTGTCCCGGGTAAGCTGGGTGATGGAGGAGAAAGACGGCGGTTGTACCCCCAGCAGCATGGGACGCCACTCCCGGATGGATTGGGGACGTTCTGTTTCAAGCACTTGCAAACCTTTGTCCACGGCGTGTAAAAATTCCGGCGTATAACGACCTCTGCCCATCTCTGTCGCCGACGGCAGGGGGTCTGGCGCATTGCGCAAACGGGCGGCTATCCGAATGCTCGCCTCCAGAGGTCGGCGTCCACTGATGGCGCGGTACAGGACCGCAGACAAGGCATAAATATCGGACCACGGGCCCTGCCGATCTCCTGTGGAATCATACTGCTCAAAGGGAGAATAGCCCATGCTCAGCAGGCTGGTCATCTGTTCGCCTTGCCCAGCCACCGACTGTCGTGCGGAACCGAAATCCAGCAAGACCGGTGTTTCATCTTTTTTTCTGAGCAGAATGTTGGCCGGTTTGAGATCCCGGTGGATATAATGCGCCTTGTGCAGGATTTCCAGACCATCCAGCAGTGCGGGCAACAGGGTCTTGAGCCGGGGCTCATCCAGGGTTGTGTTGCGACGCAACAATTTATCCAGCCCTTCCCCTTCCACATATTCCATGACCATGTAGGCGGTGTTGCCGCTGCGAAAAAAGCTGATGACCCGGACGATACTCGGATGGTTGAATTGGGCGAGAATTTGCGCCTCTTTCAGAAAACGGTCCAACCCCCACTCAAAGGTTTTGGCCGCCAGGGGGGAGTTGGGATATACCGCGTTATGGCTGCCCCGGCTGGCATAGGCTGATGGCAAATACTCCTTGATGGCGACCCACTGATCGAGGTTGCTGTCTTTGCCCAGATAGGTAATGCCAAAGCCCCCCTTGCCCAGGGTGCTCACAATTTCAAACCAGAGCAGCCTGGTCCCTGGGGGCAAGGCATCTGCAACGGTATCGTCACTCATTGTTTGTCCACCTCGTGTGACACAGCGGCCAGGCGGGAGCGCAGGGCTCCGGCCTGATCCAGCAACTCCTCCTCGGCCAGATCCTCTTCTTCGATATCCAGAAAGGAAATTTTGGCACGTTCCACCTCTTCTCTCAGGGCAACCGGCTGCAGGAGGGCTCCTCCCAACCGGTTGTTTTCCTCAGGTTCCCTTCGCTCCCAGGGACGCCCCCGCGCCTGGGCTTGGCAGGCACGCTGCAAGCGTCCCTCCGCGACCTCTTGTTTGAACGCATGCAGATCCACCGGACGCAGTGAGAGCCTTCTGGCCAATAACTCCTGGCCAACCAGCCACAGTTCGTGCAAAAAACCGATGCCGTTCCTCATGATGATGAAAAGTTCAACCAGACGCAGCAGACTGCTTTCTGCCAGGCCCCCCCACCACGCCCGCCAGATCACCCGCCATTTGGGCGGGGAGAGGGGGGTGCGACGGGGTGAAGAGAGCTCTGCGGTCGCGCCTTTTGCCCCTTGGTTGTGTTCTGCCCTGTGGGCAAAGAGGGCGCTGCGCACCCGAAAGCGCCGGTGCCGATCATGGGAGAGCAGAGATCTTCCGGAGCGTCGCCACCAGGCAGAAGAGGCTGCCTGCATGATGCGACGGACTTTTTGTCCTGGTCTGAATCCGTTCATGGATCAACACTCGGAGAGGGGCGCTGCATGGATCACCATCACTTAACTCGGAATACATTTTGGAGTAGAGTACACAATCCGGGAGCGGAATCCTGCGGACACGACCGACAAGGCAGCCACCCGCACGCCACAGAATAGCACCCATGGAGAAAAAATGACACAGAGCACGTACTGCCATTCAGAAAATCAGGCTTCACCCCATGGCCTGCCCTCTGCGCCCCACAGTCCCAGCCATCCCCAGTTGCAGCATCTCCACCCGGAGGAGGCGTTTGCCTTGCTGCAGAAGGTGGGAGTTGTATTTGTGGATATACGTTCAGAAATGGAATATTTTTTTGTTGGCAACCCCAAAGGGGCCATCAACATTCCCTGGCAGGATGCTCCTGATTTTGAACGGAACCCTGACTTTGTTCGGGACATTGCCCGTATTGCCAAACCGGAACAGCCCATCCTGCTGATTTGCCGTTCCGGCCATCGTTCCATTGATGCGGGCAATACCCTGTTGCAGGCCGGCTTTCAGCAGGTGTACCACGTATTGGAAGGTTTTGAGGGAGATCGGGACGAACACCACCACCGGAGCAGCATCAACGGCTGGCGTTATCGGGGCTTGCCCTGGGTGCAATGTTGAAAGAGGGTGTTCACGGGGAGAGGCGCTGGGCGATTGCCAACATATCCGGGACCAGATAGACCAGCAGACCGATCACGCTCAAGATGACCAACAGCACCAGTCCTCCGACCAGGTTGACCATCAGATCCTTGCGTCCACCTCCCCGCGTCATGCGCTCTGCCAGGGCGCGCAGGGAGACGACGCCGACAAACAGGGCATCCTGATAGACGAGCAGATGGCGGATGCCTTTTTCTTGCATCTGATCCAGACAGTGCTGGCAGGTGGCGTCGTGGGGAACCTTGACCAGTTCGGTGGTCATCACGTCCCGCATCAACGTGGTCTCCGGGTTGCGTTTTTTGCTGACCACCCGGGTCAGCAGATCCCGTTCGGTAAAATAGCCGACGACCCGGCCTTTGCCAGTGACCACGATGGAGCCAACGCCACGATCCACCATGATGCCCACGCTCTCGGAAACCGTCCGATACTGGTCGATGGTGACGACGTTATGCTCTATTATGGTCGTGATCTTACATCTCATGATTCAACAATCCATCGCAGTTGATTCGCTCGATTGAGACGGTATTGTCCAGCCGCTGCACGGCACAACACGCGCCCGCCAACCGGACTCCCGCAGGGATACCAAACACCCAATCCAGACATGCGGAGATCATATAGACAACAGGCTCTCCTGTCACCCAAAAATACGTCGTTTTTTCGTTGGAGTGGGGAGGAGATACAGAGAGCAGTGACGGCACGGCAAAAAAACGGCTCCCGGAGCAACCGCCCTCCTCAGGGAGCAGCTGCCTGGGGAGGGGATTTATCACACCCCAGTTGCAAAAAATCCACTTCAGGTCGTCCGCGCATGAAGGGATTCTCTGATTGGGTGCGCCCGGCCTGCTCGGCGATCACCGTTTGCAGGAAAGGGGCATCCACATGAGGCGCAAGCCGTTGCGGATCGGCCTGCAGCATGTCGTGCAGCAGGCGGGCGTACAGCACACGGCCACCGTGGAAACCATCCAGATATTCACAATCCCCCGCCAGTTCCCGTTCATGGGTCAGATAGTCATGGACCCGCACGCCGCGTTCCGCCAACTGGGGAGCAATTTCAGCCATATAGGCAAAGTCTTGACCCTGCCTTTCCACCTCTTTTTTGACCGCAGGTGCCACGGGTGCCAGGGTCACCACCACGGCCATGCCGGCAGACTCCATCTTTTTGACCAGGGCGGCAAATCGATCCAGATAAAGGGGGTCTGCATGCCGGGAGGCCTGGAAAACACCGTGTCTTCTCTGGGCAATGTCTGCAAGGGTGGCGGAAAAGCGGGGATCCGTGCTGGGGAGATCTCCCACTGCCAGCGCGGTATACAGACCGGAACCATCCGGGAGGAAACCGTTGCCCTGCTGGATGGCCCGTATTCCGATGTGAGGAGAAGGCTCCCGCCGACCCTCGCTCCACCAGGGCCAACGCAGCCATTCGGAGAGAGAGATTTTCCGTTGTTTCAGCCAGGTCACCGGCTTGAGCCATTTGGCAAGGGTCAGACGGGGTTCGGGGGGCGGGGCGGTTCCCATGGGCAGGGGAAGACGATGGCGGGCATTGAACCACCAAAAATCTGCGACGATGATCACCAGTTGCGGGGGAGGGGTCAGGGCCAGCAGACGGTCAGCGATCGGATAACCCGCGTGGATGCTGCTCATTGCCCGCCCCGCGTTGACAAAGGAGTGGGAAAAAAAACGGCGTTCAAACATCATGGCCCGCGACGAACCGATCACCACCACACGAGGGCGTACCGCCTCCAGCAGGGCCATCTTGTAGGCAAACTCGTCATCATGCAGGCCGGTGCCATAGAGCACCTCCTGGGGTCCACGCCGTTGCTCTTGCACAACCTGTTGCAGGGATTTCCATTCCCCATAGTCGGCCAGCAGCAGCCAGTTGAGCCAGAGCACGGGCAGGGGCAGCAGACATGCGACCGCGATGATCCAGATATACCGCTGATGCCCTTTCATGACCGCTCCACTAAAACTGGAAGTAGAGAAAAGCGTTGCCCTGGTCGATGGACAACAGCGACCACCCCAGCAAGCCTGCCGTCAACAGGGCCCACGCCGGATGTGGAAACCAATGGATCCACCGATACAGGCGATGTTTTCTGGGCACCAGGGGTTGGCAGGGTTCGATGACGGGATGAAAGGGGGCCAGCCATTGGTAAATGTTGGGTAAAAACCAGACGGCTGCCCATAAAACCAGGCAGTGGCCCAAGACCTGGCCCGTATTGATCAGCACATGGGTATCCTGCACGACCACATATCCGTGTTGTGCCTGTTCCGACAGCCAGGAAAATTTGTCCAGCCACTTCTGATGGAGATGGAGACCATTCACGCCCAGCAGGCTCTGCAGCAGGCTGTTGGCCACCGAGAGGTTGGGGGCCCGGAAATAGATCCATCCCACCACCACCATCAGAAAGGTCAACAGACGGGCAAACCAGCGGGGCATCTGCCAGAGGTTCCATTCGCGCCACAGATGGTTGACGATCAGAGCAAGACCATGCATGCCGCCCCAGACGACAAAGGTCCAATGGGCCCCATGCCACAAGCCGCCCAACAGCATGGTGATCAACAGATTGCGCAGCGTGGTCAACCCTCCTCGCCGATTGCCACCCAGGGGAATGTAGAGATGGTTGCGCAAAAAACGGGAGAGGGTGATGTGCCAACGCCGCCAGAAATCGATGATATTTACCGCCTGATAGGGGGAGTTAAAATTTTGTGGAAAGCGGATTCCGAACAAACGGGCCAGACCGATGGCCATATCC
The DNA here is from genome assembly GCA_015229095.1 of Magnetococcales bacterium. GTDB lineage: Bacteria > Pseudomonadota > Magnetococcia > Magnetococcales > Magnetaquicoccaceae > Magnetaquicoccus. Next base: position 33,913 of record JADGCE010000003.1, read on the forward strand.
GAATAGCCGGAAAAGTCAAAATAGAGCTGGAAGGTATAGCTCAATGCCCCTGCCCAGGCCTCCAACAGGGGGACCGGTGCCCCCCCGGCAGCATAGGCAAAGACCGGGTCGGCATAACTGCCCATGGGGTCGGCGATGAGCAGCTTTTTTGCCAGACCGACGATAAACAGCGTCAGCCCCAGGGAGAGGTTGTTCCAGCGGAAGGGGCGACGCTTCCCCCGGCGCAGTTGGGAAAGTATCTCCTCGGGGTGGATGATGGGACCGGCGATCAAATGGGGAAAAAAGGTGATGCAGAGAAGATAGTTCAAATAATGGGGTTCGTCGACCCGCCCCCGTTCCGTCTCCACCAGAAATGCAATCTGTTGGAAAGTGAAAAAGGAGATGCCCAGGGGCAGCAGGATGCCCGGCAGTGAGAGGGGTTGTTCCAGGAAATGGTTGAGGTTTCCCACCAAAAAATCCAGATATTTGAACCAGCCGAGGAGTCCCAGATTGGCCATAATGCCTGTGATCAACAGGGGTTTTCCCCAGGATGCTCCCCATCGTCCCATGGCCCTGGCCAACCAAAAATTGCCTGTCACGGAGAGGAGGATCAACGGCAGATAGGCCGGGTTCCAGTAGGCATAAAAAAACAGGGAGGCGATCGTCAGCCAAGCCATGGACCAGGTATGGGACAAAAAGCGGCTCGTCAGGAGGAAGAGCAGCCATGTGCCGGGCAAAAACAGGAAAATAAATGCATAGGAGCTGAATACCATGGAGCGTTCCCAAACGGTGCGTCAACCGCACCGGCAGAGCGGTGGTGCTGTCAAGTCGCCGCGAAGGTTGTCGTCAGCCCCCGCAGCGTCAGCAGGGAGGCCGGATCGACTTGGGTAAAATCGACAGGGCGGCCACTCTCCTCCTCCAGTATTTGGATCAGTTCAATAAATCCCATACTGGTCAACAAGGCGCGTTCCAGCAGATTGTCATCCGCCGCCAGGGGTGGGGTGCCAGGGGCCCCGTTGTGCCGGGCGAGAAACTCCAACACCACCTGTTCTACGTGCGTCTTGTTCATTCAGCGGTTTCCTTGCGGTTCGTGCAGGGTTAAAGAGTGGCTTAAAGCTTCCCGATCTATTTTGCCGTTGGCATTCAAAGGCAGCTGCGGCATGCGCGCTATGCGGGTTGGCACCATGTAGGCGGGCAGTGCCCGGCGACAGGCGGCCAGAATGGCTGCATCATCCACAGATCCCGCAGCGGCCACACAGGCCACCAACCCCTCTACCCCCTCTTTCCCGACGGGCCAGGGGATGGCCACCGCAAAATCATGGCCGCAGGCGTTGCGCAAGACGGCGTCGATCTCCTGCAACTCAATACGGTGGCCCCGCCATTTGATCTGGTGGTCCAGTCGCCGCACAAAGAAGAGGCAGCCATCTTCCCGGCGCTGCACCCAGTCGCCGGTACGATACCAAAGGGTCTCTCCCGTGGCGGGCGTGCGGATGTAGTGGTGGGCACTCTTCTCCGGATTGTGCAGATAGCCGCCGGTGACCTGACTCCCTGCCAAACAGAGTTCCCCTTCGCCCGCATGAAAGTTCAATATTTCCCCGGCTTGCAGCAGGGCGCCCTGCTGGGTGGCAAAAATCCAGCCGATGGGTACAATACCACTCCTGGCCTCTGCCGATGAAGGGCTTCCCTGCCATTCATAAGCGGAAATGGCCACCGTGGCCTCTGTCGGTCCGTACAGGTTGAGCAGTCGACCTTGCGGGGTGGCCTGCCGCCACGCCTCTGCCGTGCGCACGGGCAGCGGTTCCCCGCAAAAGAGGCTGAGCCGCACCGATGGAAACACACCGGGTTGCAAAGCGTTGACCTTTTCCAAAAACATCGCCACCGAGGGCACCGACACCCAAACCGTCAAGCGGGTGTCGAGGATAAATTTGGCAGGTGCCAGGCGGCTGTGGAGAGGGATGGGGCAGAGGAGCGCGCCACTGGCCCAGGCCACAAAAATGGGATGAATGGAGAGATCGAAAGAGAGATCCGCCGGTTGGGTCACCCGATCACCGGGTCCGATGGCATGGTGGTTTTGCCAGTACTCCACATAGGCGGTCAGATTGGCAAACGTGACCGGGACCCCCTTGGGCTGGCCGGTGCTGCCCGAAGTAAACATCAAATAGGCCAGGGAAGAGGGCGCCGGGATGGGGCTGGGGTGCCGTTCGGCCAACCGGTCGAGGGCCTCTTGACCGATATAACGATGTTGGGGAAATCGGTTGGGCAAATCGCCAAACCCGTTGGCATCCGGGCAGATCCAGGTAAAAGGCGGCTTTTCTCCGGTCGGCAACGCCCCCTCCGGCATCGTGGAGAGGGCCAACAACAGCCCCTCCAGAGCCGTCAGCCCCTCCTCTGGCACCACGATGGTCCGGGTCTGGGATTGGCACACCATGTTGGCCAACCGTTGACCGGGGAGGGCGGGGTTCAGTGGTACATAGCCATAACCCAGCCGATGGGCGGCGATGATGGCTCCATAGGCCCAGGCCGTATGGTTGCCGAGAATGGCAACCAACCGCAGGAGACCACACCCCTCCTCGGCAAGGGCGCGGGAGATGCGCTCTCCCTCCTGGAACAGACGGGCATAGTTCCAATGCTGCCCGGCCACTTGCAGGGCGGCTGCCGCCCCATCCGACGGTTGCAACCAGGGAGGAGTCTGCATGGATGTTTCTCGATGGAGTGGGTAAAAGGAGAATTTACTGGACGATACCATCCAGGCAGCAGTATCATCCCAGCCAGCCTGTGGTCAAGAGTTTTTTCCTCTGCCTGAGACAAGGATCTGCCCAGGCCCATCTTCACGGGGGAGAGTCGCATGGAATTTATGCACTATACGCCTGCCCACCATGATCTGCTGCTCCGCAAACGCGACCATCCCCTGTTTCCTCCTGCCCTGAGCCATCGGGGTTTTGTGGATTGGTATTATGGGAGCCCCTGGTGCCACCTCTATCTTTTTCTGGAGCGGGGCGAACTGGCCGGGATGATCGGCATAGATCATCTGGATTTTTTGTATGAGGGGCGCCCCATCGCCGTGGCCGCCGCCAACAATCATGTGGCCTTTCTCCCAGGGATGGGCGGGGTGCAATTTTTGTACTGGCTGAAAGCGGCCCCCTATACACTGGTTTTTGGGGGCAGCCCCGATACCCATGCCCTCTTGCGCCAAAACGGCTGGCACTATTTTCCTCCGATCCCCCTGTTGTTGGCCAATCGCGGCAGGCCTGGCGGCCCGATCACCTGGAAGTGGCGCCCTCTGGCCAGAGGGCTTCTTTCCATGCTGATGCCCACCGTGCGTTTGGCCAGGCGCAGGGCCGCCATCATCCGGCAGAGCGGTTGCGCCTTGTCCGTCCGGGAAGAGCGGCTCTTTACCGCCGATATGCTGCCTGTCAGCACGCCGTTTTGCTTTCGGTTTGCCCCCACCCTGGAATATCTGCAGTGGCGGTATGCCACCTCCCTCTCTTTTATCCGCTATCGCCTGTTTCGCATTTTGCGGGGCGAAGAGACGGTGGGCTATGTGGTGCTCAAGGAGAGCCCGAACCAACTCCTGGTGAGCCAATGCGATGGCATCGATGCCGTGTTGCTGGCCTGTGGCGTCCTGTTGGCCTTGGCGGAGGTGACCGAACAGGCACCGGTGGTCCGGGAAATGTGCCTGTGCAGCAGCCATCCCCCCATGCAACGGCTGTTCCGCCTTTTTGGCTTTCATGAGGGACGACACAGGCGACCCTTTGTGATGGGATCCGGCCGCCGCCCCCTGGAAATAGCGGATGACACGCAGGAGTGGTTGGTCAATTTTGATTGGAACGATAATGGGTTGCGCCCTCCCTTTCTGGATGAATAAGCATGTCGAAGCCTGCCTTTTTGATTACCATCGACACCGAAGGGGATTATCTGTGGGGGGCGCCCCGTCCCATGACGACACGCAATGTCCATTATTTGCCCCGTTTTCAGGCCCTGTGTGAACGATATGGCCTGCGTCCCACCTGGTTGACCGATTATGAGATGGCCTGCGATCCTTGCTATCAGACCTTTGCCCGCACCGTGCTGGAACGCGATGCCGGGGAGGTGGGCATGCATCTGCACGCCTGGAACTCGCCGCCGTTGCACCATACCCTGACGGATGAGGATGCCCGTCATCACACCTACCTGATGGAATATCCGGAAGGGGTGATGCGGGAAAAGATCGGCCATCTGACCCATCTGTTGGAGTCGTTGTTGGGATGCAAGATGCTCAGCCATCGGGCGGGACGCTGGGGGTTTGACGCCACCTATGCCCGTCTGCTGGTGGAGCAGGGTTATCGGGTGGATTGTTCGGTCACCCCCCATCTCTCCTGGCAGCAGGCGTTGGGTGATCCGCAGGGTCAGGGTGGCAGCGATTATCGAAACTTTCCTGAACAGCCCTATTATATGGATCTGACGGCCATCCATCGCGCAGGGGATTCGCCCCTGTTGCAGGTGCCTGTTTCAATCCGCAAAACCCCCTTTTTTGCGCTGCGGCAGCAGCTGCAACGCCTGGAGGAGGCCATGCCGGCCCCGATCAAAAAGGGGCGCATCCTCCGTTGGCCCTTCCGCATCGCCTATCGTCTGCTGCCGGAGATCCACTGGTTGCGGCCCAACGGTCGCAACCGGAATGGTATGCGTGCCGTGCTGCATGCCATTCAACAGGCCGGGGAACCCTGTGCGGAATTCATGTTGCACTCGTCGGAATTGATGCCCGGCGGCAGCCCGACCTTTGCAACCGAAGCGGCCATTGACCGATTGTATGCCGATCTGGAGCTGTTGTTTGCCTCGGTGGCCGACCATTTTCAGGGTCAAACCCTCGCCGAGTTTTCTGCGACCTTCCGGAAAAGGGCGGAGGAGCCGGGGAGTGGCCATGCCTGTGGCGAGCGCATGCCCCGCCATGCCGATGTGTGACGGGGAGATCAAACGGTGACCAGTCAGGAGCGCATCCCCCTGCAGATTGAAAAAATAGTGCCGCGTGGATTGGGACTGGGGTTTCATGAGGGGAGGGCGGTTTTTGTACCGTTTACCGCTCCCGGTGACCGCATTGTGGCCGAGGTGACCAAACGGCAATCGGGATCCCTGTTTGCCCGTTGTGTCGAGATGGTGCAGCCGGGTGCCCAGCGCGTTGAGCCGGCCTGTCCCCTTTTTACCCGTTGTGGCGGCTGCCAGTTGCGTCACTTGAGCGGGTGGTCGCAACGGCAGATCAAGGGGGATTTTGTTCGGGAAACGCTGAGCAGATTTCCCAATTTACGGGATGTGGAGCCGTTGCCGACCTGGGCGGCGGCGGCAACAGAGGATGGCTATCGTTGCCGGGTCGGTTTCAAGGTGCGTTGGGTCGGTTCCCGCCTGTTGTTGGGATTTTTTCAAACCGCCTCCCATCACCTGGTGGATTTGCCCGACGATTGTCCGGTGTTGGAGCGGCGGTTGAATCGTCTGATCGCGCCCTTGCGCCCGTTGATCGGCGGGCTTTCCCTGCGCCAGCAGTTGCCCCAGGTGGATGCCGTGGTTGGGGAGGAGGGGGTCGGCATGATGTTTCATTTTCTGGCGGCACCCACCGAGGCGGACCGGGAGCAGTTGCAGCGGTTTGCCGGGGAACAGGGCGTCGTGCAACTGTGGGTGCAACAAGGGCGCAAGTCCGGCATGCGTCCTGTGGTGCAGAGGGGTGCTCTGTATTATGCGCTGGAGCCGTACAAAGTGGCCTTTCATCCGGGGGATTTTACCCAGGCCCACCAGGCGGGCAATCTTTTGCTGGTTCAGGAGGCCATGCGGTTGGGAGGCAGCGGGGCGGTGGCCTGGGATCTGTTTTGCGGGGTGGGCAATTTTACCCTGCCCCTGGCGCGGCAGTTTGCCCAGGTGTTGGGGGTGGAGGGCTATGCCCCGGCATTGCAACGGGCCGCTGTCAACGCCAAACAGTGCCAGGGGGGCAGGATTTTTTTCCAGGCAGCCGATCTGTTTCAGGAGCAGGGGATCGCTCTCCTGGCCCGTCAACCCATGGCCGATCTGGTCCTGTTGGATCCTCCCAGGGAGGGTGCCCTGCTGCTGGTAAAATGGCTGCTGGGTAGGCCACCGGCAAGGGTGCTCTATATTTCCTGCAATCCGGCCACCTTTGCCCGTGATGCAGCCATCCTGGTACAGGGTGGTTTTTGCCTGGAGAGCGTGCAACCGCTGGATCTGTTTCCCCATACCGCTCATCTGGAGCTGATCGCCCTGTTTGTGCGCCGCAGATAGCGCAGGGGCGCGGAGGGAGGGTCAGGGTTCCACGCTGAGCACACGCCGGATTTCGTCGCTTTTGAAGCCCAGGGCCATGGGACGGCGGACCTGGGGCAGGGTCACCACATCATACAACTCCTCCACGACCCCCTCGATACGCAACCAATGCGGGGCATCCCCTGTTCTCAGGTCGATAATCTGGATACCGCAGCGGGGTTCCGCATGGCGCGCCTTGAGCAGATCATCCAGGGGCAGGCCGCTGAAGGTTTTGTTGTGGCGCGGTTTGGAGAGGCCCACCAGGGCAAAATGGCCATGCAGGCTCAGGCCACGCAGATAGCCGGGGCAAAAACAGACCGGTTCAAAGCGTCCGGCCTGCAGATCGGCATAGCCAAACTCGCCGGTGCCGGAGTTGAGCAGCCAGAGTTTGCCATTGTGCCAACGGGGCGAGTGGGGCATGGAGAGACCGCGCAGGACAATTTCGTTTTGCTCGACATCCATCACAATGCCTCCATGGGCGCGATGCTCACGCCAACCATCCACCACATCGGCAGCGCTGACGGCGGTGACATAGGCGGCCCGACCCTCTTTCATGGCCAGACCATTGAGATGACAGCGGTCTTCCGCCGCCAGCTTGCTGAGAAAGGGCGGTTGCCAGAGAGGCTTGAAACTGTGGGTTTCGCTCAGGGTGGCAAGGCAGCCGAACAGCGTATTGATAAACAGCAGACGACCATCGCCATCAACGGCCATGTCATGGATATCCAGGTCGCCGGTGGTATAACCCACCTGGGGCAGATAGAGACGATCAAAGCCATCCTGCTGCTGACCGGCGGCAAAGACATTTTCAAAACGCCAAACCTGGTATAGACTGCTCATGTAAAGGCCGTTGTCTGTGGCACACAGTCCCATGCAGCGGTTGAATGTACGCTCAAAGACAGACAGCTCCTGGTTGGGTTTCAGCCCCAGGAAAAAGAGCTTGCCGATCTGGTAGGTGGTGAAGGCCAGCGAAAGATTTTGTTCCGCCATCCAGGCCAGCAGTTGCCGGGAGGTGGTGATTTCCAGAGAGGGTGTCGTGGCCGGGGTGGTGATCTGTTCCATGATGGGGTTTCCTGTGCAGCATGAAGGTGAGAACCGGCTCCAGTGTAGCAGAGGGTATTCTGCGTGGCACGGGCTGTCATGCCTCTCTCCGTGCCCCCTGCTCTGCGGACCATGATTGACACCCATTGCCATCTGGATCAGCCGGTTTTTGCGACCGACCGGGAAGCGGTCCTGGCCCGCAGCCGTCAGGCGGGTGTGCGGGAGTGGGTGGTGCCTGCCATTCGTCTGGAGGATTTTCCGAATCTGGTCGCCCTGCGCGCCCCCTCTCTGCACATTGCCCTGGGGTTGCACCCCCTCTTTACCCCGTCTCATCCGGCGGATGGGGTGGCCCGGTTGGCCCAGTGGGTGGAGCGCTGTCGGCCCATCGCCATGGGTGAGATCGGTTTGGATGCGCTGGCCTCCCATGCCACCCAACCGCTGCAGCAGGCCCTGTTTGATGCGCAACTGGATCTGGCCCGGCAGATGCGTCTGCCGCTTTTGCTGCATGTGCGCAAGGCCCACGATGCCGTTCTCGCCCGTTTGCGCCAGACCGCTTTTCCGTATGGGGGGATCGTGCATGCCTTCAGCGGTTCGCTGCAGCAGGCCCACAGCTATATTCGGATGGGCTTTTGCCTGGGGATGGGGGGTGTCGTGACCCATGCCCAGGCGGTGCGTGTGCGTCACGTGGCCGGCGCGGTGCCGGCCTCCTCCCTGGTGTTGGAGAGCGATGCCCCCGACCTGCCGCCCAGCGGCCACCGGGGGGAGCGCAACGAGCCCTGCCATTTACCCCTGGTGGTGCAGGCGTTGTCGGCGTTGCGCCAATCCTCTCCGGCGGAGATTCAGTCGATCACCAGTCACAATGCCCGGTTGGTTTTGGGTTTGCCGGAAAAGGATCAAAACTAATGGCACAAGGCGCGCAGAGCGGGCTGTATGAGCGGACCCGGATTCTGGTGGGGGAGGCGGGTATTGCACGCTTGCAGCAGGCCCATGTTCTGGTGGCGGGTTTGGGCGGGGTGGGTGGTTTTGCCGCCGAATGTTTGGTGCGGGCGGGGGTTGGCCGTTTGACCCTGGTGGATGACGATGTGGTCTCCCCCTCCAATCTGAACCGGCAGTTGCCGGCCACCGAGGAGAGCATGGGGCAAAAAAAGGGGGCCGTCATGATGCAACGGCTGGCGGCCATCCATCCCGACTGCCGGTTGGAGTGGATCGATCATTTTTTGACGCCGCAGAGCATCCCGGCCATCCTGGAGCGCACGGCACCCGACTGGGTGTTGGATGCCATCGATTCGCTCAATTGCAAGGTGGCTTTGATCCTGGAGGCGCGGGCGCGGGGCTGGCCGGTGGCCAGCAGCATGGGCGCAGGGGGACGATTGGATCCCAGTCGTCTGGTGGTCAGCGACGTGATGGATACCAGCGGCTGTCCCCTGGCGCGGGAGGTGAGGATTCGCCTGCGGCGGCGGGGGTGTGGCCGGGGGGTTGTTGCCGTCTGGTCCAACGAGCCCCCGCTGCCCCACGCGCCCCTGGCCCCAACCGAGCAGGGGCGCAGTCGGGTTGTCAACGGCACCATCAGTTATCTGCCCGCCTTGTTCGGTGCAACCCTGGCAGGGGTGATCGTCCGCACGCTCTTGCACGCCCCTCCAGTCGCGCCCGCAGGTTGACGTCGGCCCCGATCGATCGTTGATTACGGATCCAGGGGGATTATCCCCCTGGTGGGTCCGGGGCAGGGCCCTGGTGGGGTCGGGGCAAAGCCCCCATCGTGGACGAAACGACAATCAAGGCCCGGTTATCGCTTACGCCAGGGAGAAACAGTTCTGGAAAACTGTTTCCAGGGGGCAGCCAGTTGTTTGCGAATATCGGCACTCTGATAGCCGCGCCAGCCGATCAGGGCACCGGCATAGCGCATGGCCTCCGGGTCGTTGTTGCCGGCGAGGAGGCTGTCCAACAGGTGTGGCATGACCGCCACATCGTTCATGACACCCAGCAATCCCTGGACATTTTTGAGTTGCAGGGTAAACTCCGCCATCCCTTTGGGATCAAACAGGGCTGAGAAAAATTCGGTGGCATAGCGCAATTTTTTGCATTCGATGCGCAGTTGGTGCAGCGCCTCGTCGGAGAGACTCTCCAGGGAGGCCCCGGTCGCCAGCGCGACCGACATGCGCTTGCCCAGCACGGTTTTGGCATAACGGACGATCCCGGTTCCCATGTTGGCCCGGACCTCGGAGGGCATATCCACCTGGAACCAGCCATGCACCGTGATCCATTGGTCAAAGTGGGTGGCAAAGGCCTTATAGCGGTCGCTGTCCAGCAGGAGACGCAGGCGGGCATAGGCCGCATCCTGATGCTGCAGTGCCAACGCCCGGATCTTCTCCTCGCCCCCTGGCAGGGGCAATTTGCCGGCCACCTCCGTTAACCCTTCGGCGATAAAAACATCCAGATCCCGGGCAGGCCCAAACTCGCTGGCCACCCAGCGCATCTCCTCATTCCAGGGGTCGGTGATCGTCCGGGGGATGGCCTTGCGAAAAATGGAGATGGCAGAGCGCAACCGACGCAGAGCCACCCGGACCTGATGGACCCCCTCAATATCTTGGCGGTCGTAGGCAACGGGTATCCATTGGACCATGTCGTCAAAGTTGTGGCGCAGGATGGCCGCAAATGCCTCATTGACACTCTGCTTGGGGGATAAAACAATTGCTTTTTTAATAGGTGGAAGAGCCATGGTAATATTTCCGTTTTAAAAAGGTTTCGGGAGGGGCAGTGCCGCCCGCTGCGCACCTGTTGCTGCGTGCGTTGGACAGGGGCGTAGCGATCCGGGGGCAGACTGCCTGCCCTTTGGGACAAGTGACAACAAACGCGGCCATACTAACACACGACAGGCCTCTCTGTCCACATATACCTCACAGCATACCCGGGCAATCGCAACAGGATTGCCCGGCATCCCTCCCGACAAATGCTCTACGCGCGCAGAGAGTGCGCGACCGCATGCAACAGCTCCACCAGACGGTTGGTATAGCCGGTTTCGTTGTCATACCAGGCCAACACCTTGACGTGGGTGCCATCGATCACCTTGGTGGCCAGGGCATCCACGATGGCGGAGCGACTGTCGTTGTTGTAATCGACGGAGACCAGAGGGGCGGTCTCATACCCCAGGATACCCCGCAGGGGGCCATCGGCCGCCTCTTGCAGCCATTGGTTGACCTCTGCCACGCAGGTGGTGCGCTGCACCTCGAACACCATGTCGGTCAAGGAGGCCGTGAGCACCGGCACCCGCACGGCCAAGCCATCGATTTTTCCCGCCAGTTCCGGAAAGATATGGACGATGGCCTGGGCGGCGCTGGTGCTGGTGGGGATCATGGAAAGGTTGGCGGCCCGGGCACGACGCAGGTCGGGCCGGTATTGGTCGACAATGCCCTGGGTGTTGTTCATGCTGTGGATGGTGGTCAGGGAGGCCCGCCGGATACCCAGTTTTTGCAGGATCACCTGCACCACCGGAGCCAGACAGTTGGTGGTACAGGAGGCTGCGGTGACAATGGCGTGTCGGGTCGGATCATAGAGATGGTCATTGACGCCCATCACCACATGCAACACGGTTGGATCTGCCATGGGGCTGGAGACCACCACTTTTTTGATGCCCTGGTCAAGATAGGGTTGCAAGGCCTGTCGGCTTTTGAACTGTCCAGAGCACTCGACCAGCACCTCCACGCCCTTTTGTTGCCAATCGACCTCCTGGGGTGTGCGAGCCATGCTGTAACCAATGGCCTGACCATCCACCACGATCTGTGTGGGTGTGCTCTCCACCGGTCGTGACCAGCGACCATGGGTCGAATCGTGCATCAACAAATGGGCGGCACAGGCGGGATCCCCTGAAAGATCATTGATGTGAACAAATTCCAGTCCGGTTCCGGCCGGCCATTGCCATGCGGTACGCAGCACCATGCGCCCGATACGCCCGAACCCATTGATTCCCACGCGAATGGCCATGAATGTTTCCTTCCCTGTTTGACGATAAAGCCTGACGATAAAGCCTGACGATCAAGCGATGGCAGCAAAACGTCAGGGTGACTCCACAAAGGGGTTGCCATTGCCCTGGATCCGCTGGATCCGCTGATTGCGTTGCCTCTCCCAGGCATCCACGGGGTCGCTTCTGTCCCAGGCCTCAAAGAGCTTTCTCTGTTTGTCACTGATGGGGAGACGATAGGTTTTTTCAAAATAAAAATAGGTGCGGGCGATGTCGCCCCGCACTTCCGGTCGGGGTTGCACAATGTCGCTTTCAAAATCCACCTTGAAATCACAGGCCCCATAGGCCCCCCCTTTTCCGGAAACCATCCCATAGGAGCGGTTGCTGCGATCGCCGTTCAACTCTCCGACAGCCGGGACCAGATTGTGCAGATCGGCCTCCATGGAACGGAAAAGGGGGTCTATCTCTTCACAACATTTTCTGCCCTTGTAGGATTTTCCATCCTTTTGACACAGGGGCTCCCGCCAGCAGGGACGGGTATTGCCAAAAGCGTGGGCAGGCACAATGTGCTCCCACTCCATTCTTTCCCCGCGTTGCGCATTCTTGCGGGGGATATAGCCACAACTGCCGGAATCAATCGCGTGCTGTTTGTCATAGGTGCAGTTGCAGTAAAAGGTCTGTCGATGATCCTGGAACAGCTTGTCCGCCAGCTTTTTGGCTTCCCCGAAATCCTGGATGCGATGCACCGCTTCCACCGGTGCATGGAGCGCAGGGGGTGTTGGGTGCTGCGTGCAAAAAGAGAGCGTCAGCAGAGCGACGGCAACAAGCAGGGCGTAGGCGATAATTTTCATGAGGATGAGCGCAGGCGCCTCCTGGGTAGGGTGTGAATCTGCAGCCAAGTGCGGCACAGGGCGATCAAAGCGGTCACCTCTTCCGGAGGCAGTGATGGCTGTGTGGCCGAAGGGGGTCGAAACGGCTGTTCCATCAGCCAACGACCGACCCCCTGGGTAAAGGGGTGCCCTGCTGCCCAATCGTGTTCCAAAAAATGCAACCAAGCCATCCCACTGAGGCCTGCCAGTCCAGGGGGTCGTGTGACCGACAGCCCGGCAAACGGGGAGGAGAGGCAAACCCGGCGCAGCAGGGCAGAGAGATCACCCGTCAGACGATGGCTATCCTGATGAATTTCATAATCGGCCACCAGACGATCCAGCTCCGCCAACGCCGCTTTGCGCAGGCGATGTTTTTTCTGGTGCCAGCGGAACAGGCCGCCGAGCAGCGCAACGGTGGCGACCAGCCCCAATACCATCCACCATCCGGGTGCCGGGGGCCACCAGGAGAGGGGGTCCGGCAGGTGAATGTCCCGTAAATCAAGGTCGGGAGCGGTGTTGTCCATGGCCATGGCCTTTGGGTCGGGCGTGCATGCCAAGAGTCCGCTGCAACAGGGCCACCGCATCCTCTTCGGTGGAGCAGGGGAGAAAAAAAATGCCCTGCAGGTGGCAAAAACGGGCCAGTGCCTGTTGGCGTTGTTGAAACTGCTCCTGGTACTGGCGGCGTTTGCTGGCAGAGTGGCTCTCCAGGAGAAAGGTGCGCTGGCCATCCCGGACCGGATAGCAGCCCGGCGGGGGCAATGTCCGTTCCAGGGGATCGTAAAAGGAGATGAGGAGCAGATCGTTGCGTCGTGCCAATTGGGCCAGATGGAGCTTGTCCCGTTCCCCTAGCGGGGAAAAATCGCTGAATAAAAAAATCCGGCTGCCCGGTCGGGCAACGCGGCGCAGGCGGACCAGAGCAGCTTCCAACACCGCCTCCTCCTCCGGTGCGCCGGCCTGGGTGCTCTCCGCAATTTGCGCCAACTGGCCAATCAGGTGCAACACCCCATGATCACCACGCAGGGGGGCCATCTCCCAATGCTGACGATCGGTAAAGAGCAATCCCCCCAGGCGATCCCCCTGCAGGGCGGCACCCCAGGCCACCAGGGCCGCGCATCGGGCGGCCAGCACCGCCTTGTAGGTGCCCCGTGTCGCAAAAAACAGGGAAGGTCGCAAATCGACCCACAGCAGAATGGTCCGTTCCCGATCCTCGTGAAAGAGTTTGGTGTGCGGTTTGCCCGTGCGGGCCGTCACCCGCCAATCCATGTGGCGCACTTCGTCCCCCGCCTGATAGGGGCGGCTTTCCGCAAACTCCACACCACGGCCTTTGAAGATGGAGAGATAGGGGCCGCTGGTCCCGGAGCGCACCCGGTCGGGCGCCATGGGCAAGCCGAGGGCAGCCGTGCGCAGTGCCAGCAGGGAGGAGACAACGATCCGGGTGGCCCAACCTCCAGGCACCGGATCGTTGCCAACGGGCTCCCGTGGGAGATCCTCGTCAGCACTGCTCATGGTGCAGGCACCCGCTCCAACAGGAGATCCACAAAGCGATCCGGGGTCAGACCGTTGGCTTCCGCCTCATAGGTGAGCAGGATACGGTGGCGCAACACCTCTGGCAGCAGATCCTTGACATCGTCCGGGGTGACAAAGTCACGCCCCAGCAGCCAGGCGTTGGCCCGCGCGCAGCGATCCAGGGCAATGGTGGCCCGCGGGCTGGCGCCATACTGGAGTACCGAGGCCAAATCATGGCCATATTTGCCGGGATTGCGCGTGGCATGCACCAATTGCAGGAGATATTCCTCCACCCGCTCCGCCATGTAAACATGCAGCACCTCCTGCCGGGCCGCCATCAGGTCGCTCTGCCGCATTTGCAAGGGAATCGGCGCAGGCCCCCGCTGTTTTTGCTGCGCCTCGGCGCGGACCAGATGCAAAATCTCCCGTTCCTCGCTGAGGCTTGGATAGCCAATGCGCACCAGCAACAAAAAGCGGTCCAACTGCGCCTCTGGCAACGGATGCGTGCCGGCCTGTTCGATGGGATTTTGGGTCGCCATGACCAAAAAGAGCTCTGGCAGGGGATAGCTCTTGGAGCCGACGGAAATCTGCCGCTCCCCCATGGCCTCCAGCAGAGCGGATTGCACCTTGGCGGGGGCGCGGTTGATCTCGTCGGCCAAGACCAGGTTGTGAAACAACGGTCCCTGATGGAAGGTGAAAGAGCCATCCTGGGGATGAAACACCTCGGTGCCCGTCAGGTCAGCGGGCAACAGATCGGGGGTGAACTGGATGCGGCAAAAGCTTCCCTCCAGGGCCGAACTCACCACCTGAATGGCGCGGGTCTTGGCCAGGCCGGGTGCCCCCTCCACCAGGAGATGGCCATCGGCCAACAACGCGGTAAACAGGCGCAGGATCAGCCGCTCCTGGCCGACAATGCGCTGTCGAACAGATTCCAGAAGGGGTTGTACGGTTTGTTGCATGGACATGGCGTTCACGACACAAGGGGGTTGGATGAAGGATCTCTTTCTGCACAATGCAGAACCTGCCTGGGGCAGTTACGGCATCCCCGGCATCATGGTGCATAATTTGTGTGCTGTGACGCAAGGGGTTGTTTCCTTGCCACACCCAGGCCAAAAACAAGCCGTTCCTTCTCCCGGAGTGGATGCAGTTCTGGACATGGGCGACAAACGGGCATAGACTGACCCGATTTTGTGGATGTGTCCAGGGGGGCTTTTGGGGTTTGTTTACGGAAAAGGGGATTTTGCATGTCCGGTTCCTGTCACAGTGCGGCGGTGGCGACCTCTCAGCAAGGGATTGTGGAAGCCGGGGCGCCCGATCATCGTGTCATCGCCATCATTGGCTTGGGCAATTCAGGCAAGAGCATGTTTTTCAACGTGCTGACCGGTCGTTACAGTTTTGTGGCCAACTATCCCCACACGACGGTGGAGCCCAACCGGCAGCGTCTCACCCTGCAGGGATGGCCGGTGGAGGTGGTGGATACGCCCGGCATCTCCTCTCTCTCCGTACAATCGGACGATGAGCGATCCACCCTGGAGGTGTTGTTGCGGGGGTCGGTGCACGCCATCCTTTTTTGCGGGGATGCCCTGCGTCTGCAACAGAGTCTGGTGTTGCTGGCGCAAGTGTTGGAGTTGGGCATTCCCACCCTGTTTTGTCTGAACAAATCGGACGAAGCGGCCCGGCAGGGTATTGCCATCGATACAGAGCAACTGGCACGGGCCGCAGGCGTGCCGGTGGTGCCCACGGCGGCCCCCTACGGGCGGGGCATGGAGGGACTGGGGGAACAGCTTTTCTCCGCCCATGCCAACGATAATCCGGTGCACTATTTGCGGAGCATTGAAGCCGCCGTTTCTCAGTTGGGCAGCCTGTTTTCCCTGGAGAGTCGCCCGGCCAGAGGGGTGTTGCTGCAGGTGTTGCAGGGAGAGCTCAGCATGGCCCAGTTGCCTGGGCCGTCCCTGGGCCAGGATGTGCTGCGCAAGGCCCAGGCCATGCTGCGAACCTTTGGCACTGAGATGCCACCCATGCGGTTGAGCCAGTCGCTTTTCAACAGCCGGGATGCCTGGGCGCGCCAGATTGAAAAGCAGGTCAGCAAACGGGCCGAGGTGGTGGTGCCGGGGTTTTCCTATTGGGCGGGTTGGAGTGCCCGCCATCCCATTCTTGGCTGGCCCATCCTGCTGGTCATTCTCTGGTTGACCTTCTACAGCGTTGGCCGGGTCGCAGCCGAGCTGGCCTCCCTGCTGGGAGCATGGTTTTTTGACCCGTTGACCAGAGCGGTCAGTGCCCTGTTGACCGACCCCTTCCTGAACGAGATGATCGTCGGCAACTTTGGCCTGCTGACCATGGGCGTGATCAACGCCATTGTCACCGTTGTCCCCATCTTGATCGTCTTTTTCCTGATCATCAATTTTCTGGAAGATGTGGGATATCTGCCCAATCTCAGCGTGCTGGCCACACGGGCCTTTGCCCCCTTTGGGCTGACCGGCAAGGCGGTGCTGCCGATCATCCTGGGCACCGGCTGCAATACCGTGGCCACCCTGACCAGTCGCATCATGGAGAGTCGTGGGGAGCGGATCATGGTCTCCTTCCTGATCGCGCTGGGCGTCCCCTGTGCGGTGCAACTGGGCATCATGCTGGCCATTTTTGCCGCTGCCCCCTTCTCTGTCCTGTTGGTCGTCATGGGTACTGTGGTGGTAACCAGTGTGATCTGTGGTATCGCCTTGAACCGTTTGATGCCCGCCCGGCCTGCCTCCGCTTTCATTCTGGAACTGCCGGCTTTGCGCTGGCCCAGTTGGCGCAATATCGTGCAAAAAACCTACTACCGAATTAAAGACTTTTTGCTGGAGGCCATGCCCCTGTTTGTTTTCGCCGCTGCCCTCATGTTCACGCTGGAAAAGAGTGGCCTGCTGGTATTGATCAAAAAATGGTTGCATCCTGTCATCACCGGCTTTCTTTCCATGCCGGACAAGGTGACCGAAGTCTTTATCCTGGTGCTCTCCCGACGTGAAGTGGGGGCGGTCTACTTCAAGGATATGGTGGATCGTGGGGAGTTGGATTATTACCAGGTCATCACAGGTCTGGTGGTGATGACC
Source organism: Magnetococcales bacterium (assembly GCA_015229095.1). Taxonomy (GTDB): domain Bacteria; phylum Pseudomonadota; class Magnetococcia; order Magnetococcales; family Magnetaquicoccaceae; genus Magnetaquicoccus. The sequence continues at coordinate 50,619 of JADGCE010000003.1, forward strand.
CTCTTTGTGCCCTGCATTTCCAATACCATGGTCATGATCAAGGAATTGGGCGCCCGCTGGGCTGTTTCCATCAACCTGGGCATTGTCGCCATCGCCATTTTGGTGGGAGGCTTGGTGGACTGGGTGATCCGTCTGGTCTAGTGGCTCAACCGAGCTGATTTGATGGGTTCCGCAGAAGGATTGCGGGTCCAG
>JADGCE010000043.1 GCA_015229095.1 Magnetococcales bacterium
GCCAGAGTTTGGAAGCACAAAGGGCCGTGAAGGATAGGAGGAAACGCCATCCGCAACCTTCCCGTCATAGCAATCTCTAATCCCCACACAAAAAACAGGATATGATTACATCATCAGAGCTTCTCCCACTCTACCGCACCATGGTGCTGATTCGCCTGGTCGAAGATGGCATCGCCAAACGGTACCGCGAAGATGGCCAGTTGATGCGCTGTCCGGTTCATCTCTGCACAGGTCAGGAAGCGACTGCGGCCGGTGTCTGTGCCCATTTGAGCCCCACAGATGGATTGTTTGGCACCCACCGCGCCCATGGACATTTTCTGGCCAAGGGCGGCGAACCCCTCGCCATGATCGCTGAACTGTACGGCAAAAGCTCCGGATGCTGTCAAGGGCGGGGAGGATCCATGCACCTGGTGAGCCATGAGGCCGGCTTTCTGGGCGCCACCCCGATTGTCGGGGATACCGTACCCCTGGCGGTGGGGGCCGCATGGGCGGGACAACGCAAAGGGGATGGCAGTATCGCCGCCGTCTTCTTTGGCGATGGCTGCTTTGAAGAGGGGGTGCTCCATGAATCCATGAACTTTGCTGCCCTCAAGAAAATTCCGGTCATCTTTATCTGTGAAAACAATAATTACTCGGTCTACACACCGTTGAAAGAGCGTCAGCCCGACCGGCCGATCCGGGGCATTGCGGAGGCCCATGGCCTGGCCGTCTACCAGGCGGATGGCAACGATGTGGAGGCCGTCTGGGAGGTCATGCGGCAGGCCACCCATCGGGTCAGGGCGGGGGAGGGTCCGGCCTTTCTGGAATTGTTCACATTTCGCCTGCTGGAACATTGCGGTCCAGACGATGACGATGGCCTGGGCTACCGCGCAGCCGGGGAGTTGAACGACTGGAAAAAACGCTGCCCCCTGCAGAGAACGGCCGCGCGCTTGCGGGGACTGGGTGTCCCCCAGGCGACCATCGATGAGGTGCATGCCGAACTGGAGCAGGATGTCGCCGCCGCTTTCGCCCAGGCCAAGGCCGACAGCTTGCCGGAAAATACGGCGGGTGCGGGTCTGTTTGCGGCTGCCCCTGTCTGGCCGGCCACCCCCCCGACCACCGGCAAAACCCGTCATATCACCTACTCCCAGGCCATACGAGAGGGAATCGCGCAGGCCATGACCCAAAACCCGGACCTCTTCATCATCGGCGAGGGGGTGCCGGATCCCAAGGCCATTTTTGGCACGACCCAGGGGCTGCAGGAGGAGTTTGGCCCCCAGCGGGTGTTGGACATGCCCTTGGCTGAAAATGGCCTCACCGGTGTCTGCATTGGAGCCGCCCTGTGCGGGGCGCGCTCCATCATGGTCCATCAGCGGATCGATTTTCTCTACCTGGCCCTGGATCAACTGGCCAACGTGGCCGCCAAATGGCACTATCTCTTTCACCGCCCCGTGCCCCTGGTCGTGCGCACCTTCATCGGCCGGGGTTGGGGACAAGGACCGCAGCATGCCCAGAGCTTGCAGGCCCTGTTTGGACACATCCCCGGCCTCAAGGTGGTAATGCCGGTGACCGCCCAGGATGCCAAGGGGATGATGTTGGCCGCCGTGGATGATCCCAATCCAGTCATCTTCGTGGAACATCGCTGGTTGCACACCGTCACCGGCAACGTGCCGGAAGAGCCCTACCGGATCTCCCTGGCCCATGCGCGACTGGTACGATCCGGCAAGCATGTCACCGTCGCGGCCTTCTCCCACATGGTGGTGGAGGCCCTGCGGGCCGCCGAAACGTTGGAAAAATATGGCGTCGAGGTGGAAGTGATCGATATGCGGGTCGTGCAACCCCTGGACATGAAACCGGTTCTGAAATCGGTACGCAAGACGGGGCGGTTGCTGGTCGCAGACACCGGCTGGACAACCTGCGGCATGGGCGCCGAAATCGTTGCCCAGGTTGTGGAAAAAGCCTATTCCAAGCTGAAAAGGGCACCCGTGCGCATCGGCCTGCCCGATTATCCAACCCCCACCGCCCCCTCCCTGGTGCATGATTATTATCCGGATGCCGAAACCGTTGCCCAGCAGGTGATCTCCTTGTTGAAACGGGGGGCCGGGCTGCCGGTGGAAGAGATCCTGAGTCAGTTGCGTTGGCAAGGCAATCGGGATGTGCCCAATGCCCGTTTTACCGGGCCCTTTTAAAAGGAGTCAGCCCCATGAAAAAAGATCAAGAGCCCACGGCTTCCCAGACCGCCCAGAAAAACCAGGGGGGAGCGGCGGTGATGCAGCGTCCTGGCCACAAGCTGCGCTCCGGAGCACCTGTTGTGGAGCGTGCGGCCTTGCAGGCCTCCCCGCCGATGGATGAGACGCCAGACTTTTCCCAACTGGAGCCGGGCGCGACCGGAGGGGGCAGCAGCGTCCCCAATCAATTTTCCGGTCCCTCCTTCCGCAACCCGCGAGAACGCTTCCGGTTTGACGGTCACAAAATGGTCTATCATCTGGACCGTGTGCTCGCCTGGCAACGGGGCGAACGCTTCGCCCCCGTCCATATCGACATGGGCTTGACCAAGTTTTGCAACACCGCCTGCGTATACTGCTATGCCGTGGTGCAGAACATGTCCCGTGGCACCATGATCGAAGGAGACGCCTTGTTGCGTTTTATCGAGGATGCAGGACGGGTCGGTGTGCGTTCCATTGGTTTTATCGGCGATGGAGAGCCAACCCTCAATCCAGCCGTTTATGATGCGGCGGTGTTGGCCCGCAAGGTGGGCGTCGATACCTCCATGGCCACCAACGGCCTGCTCCTGGATATGAACCGCGCCCATGATATACTGCGGGATATGAGCTGGATTCGCTTCAATCTGTCGGCGGGCAGCAAGGAGGGGTTTCAGCGCATCCACCAATCGAAAGGGGAAAACTATCTTGCGTTGCTGGAAACCATCCGTTCCCTGGTGGCCATCAAAAAACAGTATCACTATCCCTGCACCCTGGGCCTGCAAATGGTTCTGATACCAGAAAATTTTGATCAAATCCTGCTGTTGGCAGAGGCGGGAGCCGATGTGGGGGTGGATTATCTGGTGATCAAACATTGCTCCGATTCGGAATATGGGGAGTTGGGCATCGACTACAGCCTCTACGCCAAGGCCGAAGCGGACCTCAAAAGAGCCGAAGCCCTCTCCACCGCAGAGTATGTGGTCCAGGCCAAATGGAACAAGATCAACGCCGCCGGCGATACGCCGATCTATCGTGACGGGGTGCGCAAATATGATATCTGCTATGGCACGCCCTTTCTCTCACAGATTTCCGGCAATGGGGATGTCTATCCCTGCGGGCCGTTTTATGGCAAAAAGCGCTTTTTGATGGGCAACATCCAGAAAGAGTCCTACTATGACATCGTCATGGGAGACCGTTATTGGGCCGTGCATGAGGACATTCGCACGTGGGTGGATGTACACAAAGATTGCGCCATCGGCTGCCGGCAGGATTATCTCAACAAATTTTTGTGGGATCTGAAATCACCGCCGGAGCATGTCAACTTTATCTAAACCCCACCAGGAGGGGATAATCCCCTCCTGGACCTCCCTGATGGTTTTATATCTCCAACAATATTCGGAATATCAATCAGGACGCAGATGCTGCCGACAGGTGTGACGCCACCCGTTCCAGGATGCGTTGGGCAAATTCCGTATAACTTCTGCCTTGATGAATGGGGCGGGAAGAGCCGGTCGGCACCTGAGTCAAACAGGCCCGCAAGGTCTCCCTGGTACGATACCACAGGCACTGCTCGTCCCAATGCGGTGGCTCTGCCCGATAGCGGCAGTCATAGACGACCGGTATGGCGCCACAAGCCGACACCTCCACCAACCGCTGACTTTGCAGATCATAGGGATGGGGCACAAAAACATGGGTGGCCTCATTGTAGAGGGCCGCAACCGCCGGTCCATGGGGCAACACCCCCTTGTAAAAAGGGCGCACCTTCTCGTTGGTGTGCCAGCGGTGTCCATAGACCTCCACATCGATCTCATCGGCCAACTCGCACAACCAACGGGCTGAGCCGTTGCGCAATGTATAGCCCCACATAAAAGTGAGCAGATCGCTCTTGCTGTAGGCATAGCGCTCCGTCCACTGCGCCAACACCGCATCGGTCATGGGCTCCCCGACCTCAAACATCTCGGCCATCTGCGCCAGTATCGGCGCGGCTTTGGGAAATTGTGCCAGGACAAAATCGTGTGCGGAAGCGACCAGGACAATTTTCCGTTTCCGGGGCTGACCCGTATTGCGAAACAGGTTGCTGTTGTAACAAAAGCCCTGCCGCTCCACCCCCGTGGCACCGCACTGTTTCAGTGCGTGGTCCAGTCCGCCATGCAGGGAATAGATCAAATCCCGTGGCCGCCATGGCAGGGGCTGGCCTCGCATCACCAGAGGCATGGGATCGGTATACCAGAGCACCCGCAGCACCTGGGGATGGGCACGCAGTTTAAAATAGTTGTTGATATCCAGCACGACATGGGGGTTGAATTCCGCCTGAGCCTGCAGATAGTGATTGAAATAGTAGGTCTCTTTGTTGTTCCCCTCAATGCAATGGCCGACCTCGCAACCCAACTGCCGAAACCCTTCTGCCAAATCCCTGGCATTGAACATCATGACATCCGTGGTTCGTGAAGCCGGAATGAAGACCCGCAATGGTTGGCCGGGCACATATTCGGGCCGGGTCTCTTGACAACGCTGCTCCCAGTGGCGCACCAACTCGGCCCTGGCCCGCCGCGCGTTATACAACATGGCTGCCAGACGCCCCGCCAGGGCACGCTCGTCGGGATCGGCGGGATCAAAGTCCACCGCCGTGGGCTGTGACCAGCGGGTGGCACAAAACAGGGCCTCGAACGCCTGTTGTTCCTGTGGCACAGGGATCAGGTTGTCGGGATCCTCCGCCGCCGGGCTCTCCCTATGAAAACAGAGCTGCCGGCCAGAGGTCTGGATGGTCTCCGGGACCAGGTTGTTTTGCAGGGCGACGGTCAGGGCCCGCCGCCGGTCCAGAAACAGCGTATGCTGCGGAGGCTGCGTGCTCCTATCCGGATGGATACCGGCATAATGCTGGGCCAGGGTGCGATGATAACTGGCCATGGGCAGGATCTCCATACTGCGCAAGGCAGAGGAGAAGAGGTCATGAACCTCAGCCTGTTCGGGAAAGGAACGCACCCCCTGTTGCAGCAGCAGAGCGGCCTCGTCCAGGCGTTTTTGCTGCAGCAGGGCGCGACTGCACTGACACAGGGCTTGAACATGGGTCGGCTGCATGCGCAGCACCACCTGGAACCGTTCCACGGCCTGCGCCCAATTTTCCTGTCCCATGCAGACCAGACCGGAATTATAATGCAGGACAGGAATATCCGGTCTCTCCTTGATGGCACGATCCAGGCAGTCCAGAGCGGCGGCAAACTCGTTGCGCGCCAGATGGATCAGACTGGCACCATGCAAAGCCTCCACATGGCCGGGATGGCTGGCAAGAATCTCCTCATACAACGGCAGCGCCCTGGACAGATCGTTCCGCTGATGATGGCAGAGTTTGGCCTCTGCCAGCTTCTGCGCCAACAATTCCGCAGATAACGTGGCAACCGAAGGCGCCCCTTTTTTCTTTCGCTGTACACGCATGCGTTCTCTCCCCTATCACTCTCTTTGGCTCTTGGCCCGCACGGCACGTTACTTGAGCAACGTGGTGATATATTTGAACAGGGGAAGCGGCGTGATGGGATCCCGGTTGCAGACAATCTGCACATCCAGGGCGGCGGCGACGCTGCCCAGAAAAAGGGCCAACTCCGAGGAAAAACCACCACTCAATGCCAGACTGGCAAAGGCCAGAAAGCTGTCGCCGGCCCCGACCCGATCCACCACACGGGTGGAGAGGGCAGGCACATGGAGAGAGAGATCCGCCACATTGTCCAACATCAAGGCACCTCCCGACCCCTGGGTGACGGCAAACTGCTTGGCCTGCATGGCAACGCCGATTTTTTTGGCCAGGTTCTCCACGGCATCAAACCGGTTGTGGGCAGCCAGGCGCAGCTCCGGCTCATTGATGGCGGCAAAATCGGCCCGTGGATAGCGGGTGATCACGTGATAGCCCCGGTTGCCGCCGTTGATCTGGGTGTTGACCGCCAGAAAACGGGCATGCTCGCAGAGGGCTTGGATGATTGCGGCAGAGATCAAACCATTGCCATAATCCGGCACGACCACCAGGTCATACTCCGCCCCATGGGCCGCCAGCCAGCGACAGAGATCCGCCTCCACGGGTGCCGACAGAGACTCCTCCTCGTAGAAATAGAGCTCAAAGAGCTTGTTCATGTTTTCGTCGATGAAACGCCTTTTGACCAGGGTGGGGGCCTGATCATAATAGTAGAACACCGGCGTGATATTGGGAGCCAGCTTGGAACGGATGAAGGGCTCATGCTGATCATTGCGCCCCAGACCGGTCAGCAGGGTGACCTGATCCACAAAGCCGGCCAAATGGTTGGCGACCGCCAGGGAGCCTCCGGCAAATTGTTCGGTGGTGCCATATTTGGCGGCGATCACATTGACCCCCTTGCCGACGACCCCCATGGGGGTCACATAGCAATATTCGTCGACAATGGCCTCCCCCACCACCAGCACCCGCTGGGAGCGCAGCGACTGGACCCGGTTGATGATCTCCTCGGCTTTATGTTCTGCCTTGAAGCGGCGCAGATATTCCTTGGTTGCGGGGGAGAAAATTTCAAAGTGGTCGTTGATGATACCGGAAGAGCTGAACATGATCTCCTCGGTATAACAGAGTCGCCCGCCATGGCTTTCGACGGCATGCTGCTCGGTGGAAATGTTGCCGCTGATGTCCTGTTCCACATTTTTATAGTCCTGGCCCTTGATATAGACGTTGGGCTGAATCAGGTGCAGGACAGGGACGGCGGTAGGGCCATGGTTGATGGCGACATGATGCACACAGGCCAGGGCGGCCAAACTTTCGGCCCGCAAGGTGTCGGGAAAAATGGGACGCCCCGGTCCTTTGTTCACAAAGGCGTCGGCCGTGATCGTCACCATCAACACATCCCCGAATTGCAGGGCTTTTTGCAGATGGCGCACATGCCCCGGATGCAACAGGTCAAACACGCCGTGGCAGAGCACCACCTGCTTGCCCTGCTGGCGATAAAGACGCGCCTTTTCCCCCATCTCTTGCAGAGGCATAATTTTCTCTTTATATAACATCGACGTAATCCATTTCTATAGTGTTTTTACAGGATACATACTACCGGTTGCTGGACAAACGGGACTCGACCTCGGCCAAAATACGTCTGGCAAACTCTGCGTAGGTTTTGCCGGCGCAGATGGCGTGCGGCGAAGCGGTCGGCACTTTTGTAAAACAGGCACGCATCTCCTCTTTGCTGAGATACCAAAGACAGTGGTCATCCCAATGCGGTGTGGCGGCCTGATGGCGACAGTCGTAGACGATGGGAATGGCGCCACAGGCCGCTGTTTCAAACATGCGCGTACTGTGCAGATCAAAGGGATGGTTGACCAGGACATACTGCACATCGTTGTAGAGTTCCACGACCTCCGGCCCATGGGGTATGACGCCCTTGTAAAAGGGACGGATGATGTCGTTCAACTCCCAATCGGGGCCGTAGAACTCCACCTCTATTTCGTCGGACAACTCACACAACCAATGCACGGAGCGGATGCGGACCGCACGACACAACAAGAGGGTCACCTCGCCCCGGATAAAAACGGAGCCGCTGGTCAGGCGATCCAGTACAGCATCCGTCACCCGCTCGCCGGCATCCAGCATCTCGGACATGACGGATAATATTTTTCTGCACTCGTCCGCCCTCTCTTTGAAACGGTTAAAAATATAGCTGTAGCCACTGCCTATGAACACCACTTTCCGTTTTCTGGGACGCTGCCAGTCACGGAATACCGCATCATCGTAGCAGAAGACCTGACGCTGCACCTGCGGGGCGCCGCAACGGTACAGCATGGCGTCAAATCCGGGCTCCAGGGAGTAGATGAGATCCCGCTCCCGCCAGGGCATGGGCACGCCGCGCACCAGGTAAGGCATAAAATCCGAGAACCAGGCGACACGGAACACATCCGGATGCAGCAAGAGGCCGTGATAATATCCGAACATGCCGTTGAGGTCGATCACAATATGGGGCTGAAACAGGATATGCACCTGCTGCCAATGGTGAAAGCTCCACACCTCCTGACCGCTTTGTTCCGCCAGATAGAGCACTTCGCAACCGCCCACACTGCGGAAGCCCTGGGCCAGATCCTTGACCTGGGGCCACAGGCCAAATTTCCGCGTGGCGGGAAGATAAACCCGCAGGAGCTGGCCCGGATGAAACACGGGACGGACCGTTTGGCAAACAGGGCCCAGACGATGTATTTCGGCCTGCCGTGCCTGATTGACCGCATCCAGAATATCCAACATCGATTCAGCCAGACGCCGTTCCGCATCGATGCCGGGGTCAAAATCGATATCTGCGGGCAGGGCGAGGGTATGCGGCAGCAAAAAGGCAACCGCCGCCTGATGGGTCGGAGGCACACGGATCAGGCTGGGAGGCGCATTGGGAATCGGATCACCGGTATAGTAGTACAGGGGATCGATGGTGGGTCTCCCCTTGCAGAGGGGGTTGCCGTGCAGCGCACAGTGCAACGCCTTTTCCCGGCTGGCAAAAAAGGTATGCAGGTGTGGCAGGCTGCCGGGAACATGCTTGCTGTAGTGCCACAGCATCCTCTGGTGGTAGTTGGCACGGTGCAGCGTCGTTTCCGTCATGAAGAGATCGACGAGCAATCGATGCGCCTGCACATGGGCGGGGTCATGCCGCACCACCTTCTGCAACAATACCGATGCTTCCGTTTTTCTGTTTTGCTGAACACACTGGAAACCCACCCTGAACTGCGCGATGCACAAGTTGGAGAGCAGCATCGGATGATTGGGACGGTTGACAAGGGCTCGTTCGACGAGACGGATCACCTCTTCCCACTCGTTGCGCCGCGCGCAGACGAGACTCATGGCATGCAGCAATTCCGGACTGTCCGGTGTGCGCACCGCCAACTCCTGGAACATGCTCCACGCCCGTTGCAGATCGCCTTGATTGAAACACTCCACGGCATCCGCCAGGGTGAACGATGCGGGCGATAATGAATTGGCCTCCTGCGCCATTGCAACACCTCTACCTTGTATCTGTCAGCGTCTGTCAACCCGGTGGCCGGGCGCACATGGATCGGGCGGAGCCCTTGCCATCATTAACAAAACCTCCGGGTTCAGGTTATCAAATCATCTACTGCCCGTCAATCCCCTGGCATCTCGGAGCCAGGGCAATCGCATGGGGATGTTTTCCGCAGAAGATCCTCTCTCGGACGACATGCGTTGATCAGGCGTTGCGTTGTCCCTCGGCATGGGCCATCATGAGACACCGGAGTAGGCTGGGCGGTCGCCCGTTTGCCGGCAGGCAAACGAGAGGAAAGTCCGGGCTCCACAGGACAGGATGCCGGGTAACACCCGGCGGGGGTGACCCCAGGGAGAGTGCCACAGAAAACAAACCGCCAGCCGGATGGCACCCGTTCATGATCCTTCGGGATCGGTGCCATTGCTGGTAAGGGCGAAACGGTGCGGCAAGAGCGCACCGCGCTTTCGGTAACGAAAGTGGCAGGGAAAACCCCATCCGGAGCAAGACCAAATAGGGGGGCGTCAAAGACGGTCCGTCCAGCCCCCGGGTCGGTCGCTAGAGTTGTCCGGTAACGGACAACCCAGAGGAATGGCCGCCACCCACTCTCGACAGAGCGTGGGAGACAGAACCCGGCTTACAGGCCTGCTCCGGTTGCCCTGCGCCACCCCTTATCCCTTCTGGAGAACGCGGATGTCTGACAACTGCCTGTTCTGCAAAATCGTCTCTGGGACTGTTGCAACCCAACGCATTTATGAGGATGACGGCGTCCTGGCCTTTCCCGACATTGCGCCTCAGGCGCCGGTCCATGTCCTGGTGATTCCCAAGCGGCACATCGCCTCATTGGACGCCCTGAGCGAAGCGGATCGTGACGAGATGGGCCACCTGCTGGAACGCACAGCCCATGTCGCCCGACTGTTGGGCGTGCATGAAGCGGGCTATCGCACCATCATCAACACCCATTCCCATGGAGGACAGATGGTGTTTCACCTTCATTGCCATATCCTGGGCGGCAAACCGATCGGAGCCATGGTCAGTCGTTAAGGTCAGAATTCTGGTTCCCGTCAGGGGCTTTTCCGCAGGGAAGCCAGCAACCGTTCCAGGATCGGCATGGCCTCTTTCATGCTGTATTGTTGAATCAATTGGGTCAACGTCTGGATCTCCTGCGCCATCTCCGGGGTGAGGGCCGCCTGCGCCAACTGCTCCAGGAGCGGTTCGCAATTTTTAGGTCGCCGCCGACTGATGTGGGGAGCCAACTGCTCCAGCAGGCTCACCACCAGGGCCGTATCCACGGCCACTGCGGGCGCAGCGGTTGGCGGCTCGGTCGGCAACACCGACAACAGCCGCTGGGCAGAAGCGATTGCCTGCGCAAACTCCTCCTGCAAGGCCTGGGGAAGCGCGGCCTGCTCCCCGTGCAGATTGTCCGGCAGAGAGGCCTCCAATTCGGCCATCAACAGCGCCAACCGCGTGGCACCCAGGGTGCCAGCAATCCCCTTGAGGGTATGGAGCAACACCTTTGCCCGTGCCATATCGCCCTGGGAAAAACTCTCCCGCAACTCCGCCAATCCATGGCTGTGTTGGGCAACCCACCCGGTCAACATGGAGCGGTAGAGGCTGGCGCTGCCCGCGACATGGCGCAACCCCAAACGGGTATCAATGCCCGGTACCGTGGGAAAAGCAGAGGGGTTCACCCTCTCCACGGGGGGAGACGAGCCGGTTGCCCGCTCTTCCTGCGGTTGGTGCCGCTCCCGGGGCTTGATCCATTTGTTCAGGGCAAGAAACAACTGGTCGGGATCAATGGGTTTGGCCACATGGTCATCCATCCCCGCCTCCCAGCAGCGGGCCAAATCCTGCACCAGGACATTGGCGGTCATGGCGACCACAGGCAACGTGGCACACTGGGGCAAGGCGCGGATGGCTTTTGTCGCCTGATAGCCATCCAGCACCGGCAAGTTCAGATCCATCAACACCAACTCAAAGAGACCCTGCCCCGCCCGTTCCACCGCCTCCTGGCCGTTGCTGACAATCTCCGTCTGCACCCCCGCCATATTCAACAAAGCCTGTCCCACCTGTTGGTTGATCTCGTTGTCCTCCACAAGCAACACCCGCGCACCCCCGATACTCGGATTGGGACGCACGGCCATCGTACTGCCCCGGCCCTCTGGCAGGGCGACAGGTCTCTGTTCGCCGAACATCTGCATGACGGCGTCAAACAGGGCAGAGAGTTGGATCGGTTTGTCCAGATAGCCATGGGGTTGCCGATCACCCAACGCCTGTTGAATGCGGGCGTGTTCGACCCTGGGCGCCATCAGGAGAACCGGAATCCGGGCGGAATGCTCCTGGGCCTGCAAACACCAAAGGGTCTGGATGCCATCCATATGGGGCATATGCCAGTCCAACAGCAACAGATCAACGGGATGCCCCTCCTGGGCACGTTTTTCCAGCACAATCAATCCTTCCAGCCCGGAAACGGCCTGGAGAACCTGCAGGGAAAAAGATTCCAGTGCGGTACGCAGCATTTTTTGGCTGGAAAGATTATCGTCAACGACCAACACCTGCTTGGGTTGCGCATAGGTGGGCGGTTGCAAAACACGCCGCCGACTGTGTTCCGGCAAGCCAAAAGGAATGGTAAAGAAAAAATGGCTCCCCTGCCCCTCGCTGCTCTCCACGCACAGGGTGCCCCCCATCCCTTCCACCAGATATTGACAGATGGTCAAACCAAGACCCGTACCCCCATACTGACGGGTGGTGCTGTTGTCGGCCTGGGAAAAGGCATGAAAAACGCGATCCAATTGCTCGGCGGTCATTCCGATACCCGTATCCCGGACAGAAAATTGCAGACGCACACTCTCTGCGTCCTCTTCCAACCGCTCGACGGAGAGGAGCACTTCGCCGGCATGGGTAAATTTAAGCGCATTATTGGTCAGGTTGATCAATATCTGCCCCAGGCAGGTCGGATCCCCCAACAGGGTACGAGGCACACCACGGGCGGTGGAAAAGATCATCTCCACATCCTTGAACACTGTCTTGCTGGTGAGCAGAGAGGCCAGATCGCTCAACACATCGTCCAGATGAAAAGGGATGCGTTCCAGCACCATTTTGCCCGCCTCAATCTTGGAAAAATCCAGCACATCATTGACAATATGCAACAATGTCCGGGCTGCATGGTGTATTTTTTCCAGATGATCCCGCTGCTGGGCGGTCACCTCGGTGTGCAGACACAAATAGGCCATGTTCAGGATGGCGTTCATGGGGGTACGAATTTCATGACTGATGTTGGCCACAAAAAAGCTCTTTGCCTGACTGGCCACATCGGCCTTCCGGCGGGCCTGCTCCAACTGGTCCTGAAAGGCCTTGATTTGCGTAATATCTTTTACCACAAGAATAAATAAATTCTGGCCACCGACCGATCGGCTGCTTTTGGAGCAGGAGATCAAGACGGGCACACGGTTGCCCCCTTTGCGCACCAACAGGGCTTCCTGGCTGCTCCCTGTAGAGTGGATCCAAAAACAGGGGGTGGTATTGCCTGAAGTCTGCTGGGGCAGCAAAAACAGGCGCGCCACATCCGAACCCAGGAGTTCCTGACTGCTGTAGCCCAGCAAATCGGTCCGGTTGATCTGCTGAATCACACCCGCAGCGGTGGCCACCAGGAGGGTGTCGGTCATGGATGCAAAAATGTTGTCGGTATAGGCCTTGGCATCGCTCAGGGCCATGGATTGGCTGCGCAACGCCCGCACCATGGCACGGAAGGCGTCGGCCAGGTCGCCGATCTCATCGTCCGTCCGCACATCCAACCGCCAATAACCGGTTCCATCCTCACCGATGCGCAGAGCGGCCCCCTTGAGATGCAACAGGGGACGGACGATATAACGGTTGACGATCAGCCCGATCAGACAGAAGCCCAGAACAATCACAGCCAGATAAAACCACACGCCCACCTCGATGTGACGGGCAAGAGTGGTCCATATGGCAGCCGCTTGAGCCGTCATCTCCTGCTTGGTCTGCCGAATCAGCTGCACACACAGCCGTTTGACCGCATAAACCCGCCCCCGTATGATGCCGGTCTGCTGGACAACCAGCTGATCCTGATGGACCAGATTCAGAAAAGCCCGTTTGTAGCGCTCCAACTTGTGCAGCAGTTCTCTCCGCTGCCCCTCTTCCAGAGGGGCGGTGGCAATGCGACCCTGCAGTTCCTGCAAGATATCATCGATGCGATGAAGATATTTTTCATCTTTTCTGGAAAAATAATCTTTTTCATGGCGTCGAATGGTCAGATAGTCCTGGGGAGCACGAACGATTTTAGAGGCGGTTTGATCCAGCTGTTCCAACTGCTCCTCCAGGGCGTGAGCCGCCCGGCGCATGCTGCCCACCATACCGGATTCCTCGTCCAACCCTTTTTCCTCCCAGAGTTCAATGGCCACCAGGAATTCCGCGTAAAAATCCTCCACATTTCTGGTGATTTCTCCCACAAGATTCAACAGCTGTTGATTGTTGGCGGATGACAACCGCCCCTTGAGCTGGCCAGCCTGGGAAATGGCATCCTGCATCAAAAAGGCCATCACTTTGGGAAAAGAGATATACTCTTCCCAGTTTTGCGCCTGCAGCATGGTTTCATAGATCGCCTCCGACAGCTCAATCTCTGCCCAACGCTGGCTCATGCTCTGCTGGGCCGAGGTGCGTGCGGCAATCAGGAGTTGATGATAGGAGAGCAACAAGCCCAACAGGACGCACGCGATGGCCAGAAAGGCGATCAGGAGTTTGGCGCGGATGGTTCGTGGGGGCCAGAACATGGAACGGCTCTCCTGCTGCACAGGCAGCGTTTCACTCGTGTTCGCGGAATTTTTCCTTGATCGACAATACTTCCGGCATGTTTTCAAGAAACAGGGCGAGCAAACGGGGATCAAAATGGTGACCACTGCCCTGCCGCAGCAGATCGATGGCCCGGTCGATGGGCCATGCCTCTTTGTAGGGTCGTTTACTGGTCACCGCATCAAACACATCGCCAATGGCCACTAAACGTCCCACCAAAGGAATCTCCTCTCCCCGCAATCCCCTGGGATAACCGCTGCCATCCCACTTTTCGTGATGGGTGTAGGCGATAAGGAAGGCCATTTTCAGGAGAGGCGATTCATCCTTGCCGATAATTTCCGCACCGATGGAAGGATGGGTTTGCATGATTTGGAACTCCTCCGCCGTCAGTTTGCCCGGCTTCAGGAGAATAGGGTCGGGAATGCCGATTTTTCCCACATCGTGCAGGGGAGCGGCATGCAGCAGCAGGGTGCAATCCGCCTCCGACAGACCACACGCAGCACCCAGAATATGCGTATAATAACTCATCCGAATCACGTGCAGGCCGGTTTCATTGTCGCGAAACTCGGCGGCCCGTCCCAACCGGCGCACGATGGCCAACTGGGTCTCCCGCAATTCGGCGGTGCGCTGCTGCACCGTCTCCTCCAGGATCCGGTTGTGGTGGGTGACGCGATCCAGGGCCTGTTTGAGCCGCAGATGGGTTTTGACCCGCGCCTTGACAAGGAGAGGGCTGAAGGGTTTGGTGATATAATCCACCGCCCCCAGGGCAAATCCCTGCTCCTCGTCCACGCTCTCCTTGCGGGCGGTGACAAAAAGAATCGGTATATTGCGCGTCTCTTCCCGCATTTTCAGGCGACGGCACACTTCATAGCCATCCATGCCGGGCATCATGATGTCCAGCAGGATGAGGTCCGGTCGCTCTTCCATGGCCACTTCCAGGGCACTCTCCCCATCCAGCGCCACGCTGACCTCATATTGGTCACCCAGCAGATGCACCAGAAGGTCGATATTGGTTCTGGTATCATCCACCACAAGAATAACCGGTGTTTTTTCTTGGGTCACAATAGACTCCCTCTCAGCTGGCAGCACCGCCGCATGGACTCCCCCAAACAAAACAGGCTCTTTACCCCTGCCTGATCGCCTCATTAGAGCAAAGCCCGGTGGAGGCTGTCAAGCCGGGCTACCCGAATCGCGCATTTTCCTCCGCACAAGCACATTATTGTCTCAAGCACGACGGCCATCCGGTCGATATAAGGGACACTGGCAGCGTTGCCAGAGGGGGCGGAGCTCCCACTTTGTTTAATTATTCACGGGTCGGGTTGACCCTGTAAAAGATGCAACCCACGATCACCCAGGGATGGCAACCGTTTCAGAAAAACAGGGAGGTTTCACCCATGAAACCATCTTTTTCCCCTCTCCAATATCCATAAAACTTTTGCCCGTATTGTGCACGGCGGGGCACCTTTTTCCCTCGCACCGACATCGCAACAAACAAAGTAATTTATGATAGGAGAGAAACCATGCTGGGTTATCACAGAAAAGCCTTCGATTTTGCGCGGCCACCGCCGGCAGGTCGTGGTGCGCTGCAGTTTTTTATCCAGGAGGATGCCCGTACTTCCTGGTCTCGCCCCGTACCCACGGGAAAAAGGGGCAAGCCCTTTCTCTATGCCGATTCGCTGATTCTCTCCTCCCTGCTGGTGAAGAGCTATTATTGGCTGCCTTATCGGATGACGGCCACCCTGTTTGGCGACCTTCTGCAACACCTCCAGGTGCCCATTCCGCCCCCCAACCATGCCACGCTGTACTATCGGCATGGCAAGATGGGATATGCCCTGCCCGTGGCCACTCCGACCGGTTCCCCCTGCATGGTGGTGGATGGCCATGGTCTGCGTCCTCTGCCAGAGGGTCGACAGGAGAGCCATCTCGCCTCCTCCTGTCATACGGTGCAATTCCAGGTGGATGCTCAACGCAGAGAGATGGTCATGGAATACCGTCTACGCCTGGACAGCATAGAACAGAGCCTCCTCGAGCTGACGCACAAGACAGCGGCGGCACGGGAACGTTTGGCGACTTGCGACACCACTCTTTTTCCTCAGGAGGGCTAGACCATGTCCATCATCATCAGCAGTAACGCCTCTTCGCTGCGCACGGCCAACACCCTGTCAACAGCCACTCGTGCGGTGAACACCTCCTATGAGCGGCTGGCATCGGGTCTGCGCATCAACCAAGCCAAGGATGATGTGGCCGGCTTTTCCATCTCTACCCGCATGGAGGTCAAGCTCCGGGAACAAAACCAGGTTCTCCAGAATGTCGGGGATGCCATTTCCATGACCCAGATTGCCGACAGCGGCCTGCGCGAAGGCTCCCAGATCATGCAACGCATGCAGGAGTTGGCGGTCCAGGCTGCCAATGATACCTACCCAGAAGCCGATCGCCAATCCATGGAAGATGAGTTTCAGACGTTGAACAGGCAGCTGGAGCACTTGGCCACCTATACGGAATTCAACGGCCAAAAGTTGCTGGATGGCTCCATGTCTGGCAAAAAGATCCAGGTGGGCGGTGCCAACCACACATTGGAATGGCTCTCCATGGATGGCAATACGGCACGCCTGACCTCCAGTGAGGCGGTGTACAGCGCCTGGTGGTCCAGCCTTTCGGAGGGGGATGCGCCCTCGATTCTCAGCCAGAGTCAGGCAGAAAAAACCCTCGGCGACATCGGTACAGCCATCACCAATCTGGCCACGCAACGGACCCGCATCGGCGCCTTTGAGAACCGCCTGCGCAGCATTCAGGACAACCTGCTACAAGCCCATACGGAGACCTCCTCGGCCCGATCCAAAATTCGGGATGCGGATGTGGCCCAGGAGACAGCCCTCCTCACCAGCCATTCCATTATCCAGAACGCCACAACGGCCATTCTGGCACAGGCCAATCAACAGCCTACACTGGCGATGAAGCTCTTCTCCTAGGAGCGACCGATGGGATCGCCACGCACTCCCAGGGGTTGGGGGCGTTTGTTGTTGTTCTGTTGGCTCTGGCTGTTCCCCGGCATGGTGCTGGGGAACAGCCAGCCGGGCAACGGGCCGGCAGACCGGTTGACACCCCGGCTCTTTTCGGAGGATCGCCCGGCAGCGCAGGATGGCAGTGGCCGCACAGAGCGGTTGCAGCGTCTCATGGAACGGCACGACCAGCAGCAGAGCCCGCCCGGTTGGCAGGAGCAGGTCAAGGTGTTGCGCGCCCTCTCCCCTTTGGAACAATTGCAGGCCGCGCACGCATACATCAACACACGTGTGCTCTACCGCGATCAGGCGGAAAGCTGGAAAACACCCCATGAGGCATTCCGCAGCGGTGGGGTGTGTGTGGAGTTTGCAGTCAGCAAAATGTTGCTGCTGCGGGATGCCGGTTTTCCGGAAACCTCGTTGCGGGTGGTGACCTTGCGCCCCTTGCAGCCACAGGGGGTCTATCATGTGATTCTGCTGGCCCGACTGCCGGATGGCGCCGTTTATGTCCTGGACTCCCCCAACCGGGCCCAGTCCGCCACCATCGTGCCATTGGCCGACTATCGGGAGCGGATACGACCAGTGGTATGGGCAGGCTGGAAATCGGGATTCAGCAGCAACGATCTCCCCCAGGCCACTCTGGAGGGGGGCTCGGCGCCCCTTTGGGGAAAACGGGACCGGACCGCCCGTTTTGCTTCTGGCGATCGACTGGTGGATATTGCCGCCGATTTGCGGGTGGTGCGGCCTGGAGAGCGGCCACTGACCGCCAGCGAGCGCAGTCGTCTGGCCCTGCTGCGCCGCTATTATCACGCCCCCGGCACGGAGACCCGCCGCCCCCTGACCGCCGATGAGATCCGCAAGCTCGACGGCATTCGCGCCCGTCTGTATCGGGACGACGGGCTCCATACCCGGTCGATGGCGGAACAAAAGCGGTTTTTTTTCGAATGAGGCCTGGCGGTCATAAGGAGGTCGTCACCCTGGCAGGAATGACAGGTCTCACCGTGCAGGCTGTGAAGGGGTGGGTGCCGCAGGCGGGACGGGGAATACAGGGGGTGGAACAGTCTGGCGCATCTCCTGGAGGGGTGGGTGGTAATAGGCCGGGAGAGGTGGGAACATCCGGTTGATTGCGGCCACCCCCCCCAGGATGGCCATACCCGTGACGACCACCCACTTGATGGTTTCCACTTTGGCAGTCTCAATATCCTTGCGCAACTCGGCTTTGGTGGTTTCCACCTTGGCATCAATGGCGGCAATGTCCCGCTTGAGTTCCGCCTTGGTAGCTTCAATGTCCCGCTTGAGGCTGGCTTCCACCGTGGCGATGCGGACATTCGATTCTGCAATATCCCGCTTAAGTTCAGCTACATCCTGCTTGGTGGCAAGCCGGTCCTCCGCCAGTGCCATGAAGGTCTCCGCCTGGATGGCAGCCTGCTGCTCGTCCATCCCCGCATCACGCAACCGGCGGACATAGGCATACGAATCGAACACGAACGAGGCACCCTTGTAAACGCTCTCCGCGTTTGTAGCCGTTGTGCTCATGGTGGCCCTCTTCTCCCGTGTTGCCTGCCACATGCAAAAACGGCCACCTTATAAGTGACCTTAAATGATTGATTTTATTGGTGCGCGGTATTGGATTCGAACCAATGACCTTTGGCTTCGGA
>JADGCE010000044.1:0-9048 GCA_015229095.1 Magnetococcales bacterium
GCGCATGATGCCATTCCAGCAGGCGACAGGGAAGGAATTCCTTTTTTGTTTGCCTTCGTAGGCTTTTTTGTGGTCAAATGTTGCAGTTTTTTCTCTTTCCGGTTGCTGGTGTGTGGTACGCAGGCATGTGTCCGACAAGAGCCATGCCCCTCCTGCCCGAAAAGTTTTCCTTCTGTGCAAACGATGATCCCGGTCCGCGCAACCCCGTGCCAAGCCAGGATTTCAACCGATGGGAGTGTGTGCCGATGCAAAGCAAAATACTCAGCGTCCTGAAGCATTTCAGAAAACAGGACAGCCAATACCGCAAAATCCGGGTCGGCACGCCGGGCGACGGAGGGTATGTCATACCGGATGATTTGGAAAATATCGATGCCGTATTATCTTTGGGGATCGGTGCAGACACCTCGTTTGACGAATATTTTGCCAACCGGGGCGTGGATGTCTTCCAATATGATCCGACGGTGAATGGCCCGCCCACCCCGCATGAACGGTTTCATTTTCGCAAAATAGGACTGGGCCCGCAAGATACCGGGCTGTATCATACTCTGCCGACAATGATCAAAGAAAATGGCCTGCAAGCAAAAAACAATCTGATATTGAAAATGGATATCGAAAATGGCGAATGGCCAGCCTTTGATGTTTTAAGCTATACAGATTTAATGAGATTTCGCATGATTGTTGCCGAACTGCACGATCTCTACCTGCTCGCGCAAGAGCCCTATTTCAAGACCGCCCAAAAGGTGATCGAGATGATCGCCAGAAACCATGTCTGCGTCCATTTTCACGCCAACAACTATGCAAGAGCCGTACTGGTCCACGGCATTGTGCTCTATCAGGTCGTCGAAGTGACTTTTCTGAGAAAGGATCGATCCACCTTTACACCCAGCACCGAACCCATCCCTTCGGCACTGGACTACCCCAACAAACCGGGTGTGGACGATTATATTGTGACGGCGTTTGGATGACAGACGCCATTCTGACAAACCGGGGGAAGCTTTTACGCCAACCGGGAAAATCCCCTCGTCGTCGGTGGGTTGTCTCCTGCTGACCCTGTCGGGCGGGCCGACTCCTCTTTGGCCTTCTCCTGAAAGTTAAGACAGGGCTCCCCCGACGAACGCAACACCTCCATCCAGGGCCATTGACTGGTTTTGAAGCCCATGGCCCGGCACCCCCTGGGAAATTGGGGATCCCATGTGACATGAAAATGACGACAACGCTGGCAGTCGATACCGCCGCCCCTCTCCTCTGCAGAGCGGTTCACATCAAGCCCCCCCTCTTTTCTGAACGCTTGTATGCCCTTCTGTACACAGCCCAACCACGACAGATCTAGACAAATCCCGGTTCGATCCGAATAAACCGAGGTGTCTCCCGCACCGCATCCAACCCTTCCATCTCCCGCAAAGCCGCCCGCACCTGACGTTCGGTCGTCTCGTGCGTCACCATGATCAGCGGGACAGCCGCCACATCGGAACGCCCTTTTTGGTGAATGGCATCGATGGAAATCTGTTGCCTGGCCAGTACGGTCGTCACTTCAGCCAACACCCCAGGCCGATCGGCCACGGCCAACCGGAGATAATATTCCCCCCGCCATTCGGCGGTTTCGCGCACCGGATGGCTGGACAAGCACTCCAGCAAGGTGGAAAAGCCGGCAACCCGCTGGGTGGCCTCTTTCCCGCCGTTGCGGGCCAGATCCGCCAAATCGGCCACCACCGCGCTGGCGGTTGGTCCCGCCCCTGCCCCCCGACCGTAATACATGGTGGTGCCCGCCGCATCCCCTCGGACAAACACCGCATTGAAAACCCCCTCCACCGACGCCACCATACTGGTTACCGGCACCAGGGTGGGTTGCACCCGCAACTCAACACCCTCGGCATCCTGTTTGGCAATACCCAGCAATTTGATGCGATATCCCATCTCGCTGGCCCAGGTGATATCCACAGCCGAGACGTGGCGAATCCCCTCCACATGAATCTGGCTGAAATGGGGAAACGAACCAAAGGCAATGGCCGCCAGGATGGCCAACTTGTGGGCAGCATCGATGCCATCCACATCGAAGGAGGGATCGGCCTCGGCAAAACCCTTGGCTTGGGCATCCTGCAACACTTGGTCGAAGGAAGAGCCTCGCTCGCGCATCTCCGTGAGGATATAATTGCAGGTTCCGTTGAGAATGCCATACAACTGATCGATCTGATTGGCGGCCAGGCTTTCCCGCAACACCTTGATGATGGGAATGGCCCCGGCCACGGCGGCTTCAAACAGCAGATCACGACCGGCGACCGCCGCCGCGCGCATCAACTCCTCCCCATGCATGGCAATCAGCGCCTTGTTGGCTGTCACGACATGTTTGCCCCGTTGCAGGGCTTCCAGCAGCAGCGACCGGGCGGGCTCCAACCCACCCATCACCTCGACCACCACATCGACATCATCGGCTGTCACCACCTGATGCACAGCGCCACTGACCTGCACAGCTCCCAGCGGGACACCCTGGGCCCGTTCGGGTGTGCGGGTGGCAATGCGCACCAGACGCAACGCCACACCGGTCCTCTCCCTCAGCAATTTTTCCTGGGCCAACAGCAGCTCCGCCACCCCACGGCCCACCACACCAAATCCCAGGAGACCAATGCGCAACTCTTTCATGGATGACACCTTGTCGGGACGTCAGGAACGAACATCCCCGCCAGCGTTGAGAAATTTTTTGATGCTGCGTATCGCCTGGCGGGTACGCAGTTCGTTTTCTATCAGGGCGATACGCACAAACTCATCGCCATACTGCCCAAAGCCGATACCGGGACTGACCGCCACTTGGGCCTCTTTCAGCAACAGTTTGGAAAACTCCAACGACCCCAGTTTACGAAACTCCTCTGGAATATGCGCCCAGACAAACATGGAGGCTTTGGGGCGTTCGATCTCCCACCCGGCCCGACCCAACCCTTCCAGCAGGACATCCCGGCGGCTTTGATAGAGGCTGCGAATCTCGCCGATGCACTCCTGAGGACCGTTCAGGGCCACCGTGGCGGCAATCTGGATCGGCTGGAACATGCCATAGTCCAGATAGGATTTGATACGGGTCAACGCCCGCACCAATCGTTTATTGCCCACGGCAAAGCCAACCCGCCAACCGGGCATGTTATAGGTTTTGGATAGAGAATAAAACTCAATCACACAATCCTTGGCACCCGGCACCTGCAACATGCTGGGACAATCATAGCCGTCGAAACAGATTTCCGAATAGGCGATGTCCGACAACACATACAGATCGTTTTCCTTGGCGAAGGCCACCACTTTTTCATAAAAGGGCAAATCCACCACCATGGCGGTGGGATTGGAGGGAAAGTTGATCACCAGCACCTTGGGCTTGGGCCATGTATGGGCCATGGCCTGGGTAAGCTCTTCAAAAAAATCCGTTGTGCGACAGAGGGGGACATGGCGAATATCGGCACCCGCCAGCACAAAGGCATAGACATGGATGGGATAGGTGGGATTGGGCACCAGCACGGTATCCCCCGGGCTGGTGATGGCCAACGCCAGGTGGGAATATCCCTCCTTGGAGCCAATGCTGACAATGGCTTCCGAGTCGGGGTCCAGATCCACATCAAAACGGCGTTTGTAATAGGCGCAAATGGCCTTGCGCAACCCGTTGATGCCGCGAGAGACGGAATAGCGGTGGTTGCGCCCCTGCCGGGCGGCTTCGATGAGCTTGTCGACAATATGCTGCGGCGTGGGCTGATCGGGATTGCCCATGCCAAAATCGATGATATCCTCACCCCGGTGCCGGGCCGCATCTTTCAGTTCGTTGACTGCGGCAAACACATAGGGAGGCAAACGGCTGATTCGATAAAATTCTTCCATAATCCAAAGCGATTAAAAACAAGGTGGAGGAAAGCCGGGGGAAGGGAAACCCTTCCCCCGGAAACACCATGGCTGGATCAGACGATCAAAGAGACGATCAACAGAGCCACAATATTGGCAATTTTGATCATGGGATTGACCGCAGGACCTGCTGTATCTTTGTAGGGGTCGCCCACCGTGTCACCGGTGACCGCCGCCTTGTGGGCTTCAGAGCCTTTGCCACCAAAGTTACCGCTTTCGATATATTTTTTGGCATTATCCCAGGCACCGCCTCCGGTGGTCATGGAGATGGCGACAAAGATACCCGTGATAATCGTGCCCATCAACAAGCCACCCAGCGCCTGTGGCCCCAGGGCAACACCCACGATGACGGGTGCCAGAACCGGCAACAGGGAGGGAATCACCATCTCTTTGATGGCCGCTTTGGTCAGCATGTCCACAGCCTTGGAATAATCGGGCTTGGCAGTACCTTCCATGATACCCGGAATTTCCCGGAACTGCCGCCGCACCTCGATCACCACACTGCCGGCGGCCCGTCCAACGGCTTCCATACCCATGGCAGCAAACAGATAGGGCAACAACCCCCCGATAAAGAGACCGATGATCACCAAATGGTTGGAAAGATCAAAGGTGACGCCCTGTTTGAAGTGGGCCAGCTCATGGGTATAATCGGCAAAGAGCACCAGGGCGGCCAACCCGGCAGAACCGATGGCGTAGCCCTTGGTCACGGCCTTGGTGGTGTTACCCACCGCATCCAGGGGATCGGTGATGTCGCGGATACTGGAGGGCAACTCCGCCATTTCGGCGATACCGCCTGCATTGTCGGTGATCGGGCCATAGGCGTCCAGGGCCACAATGATACCGGTCATGGAGAGCATGGCCGTCGCAGCGATCGCGATACCGTAGAGACCGGCCAAGTGAAAAGAGCCCAGAATGCTGAGACAAACCGCCAGAACAGGGGCCGCTGTGGCCTTCATGGAGAGTCCAAGGCCGGCGATCACATTGGTGCCGTGACCCGTTTCAGAGGCCTTGGCCACGTTGCGCACAGGGCTGAACTCTGTCGCTGTATAATATTCGGTGATGACAACCAGGGCAGCGGTCAGAGCCAAACCGATCATCGTGCAGCCATACAGGGCCGTCACGCTATAGCTGCCGTTACCAGACATGAGCCAGCGGGTCACAGGGTAGAAGAGGATGGCGGAAATGACACCATTGACGATGACCCCCCGATACAGGGCGGACATGATCTTTTGGCCGGGCTGCGCCTTGACGGCGTAGGTGCCGATGATGGAGCCAACGATGGAGATGCCGCCCAGCACCAACGGAAAGACCAGGGCATTTTGGAACCCTTTCATCACCAGCGCACCCAGCAACATGCTGGCAATCACCGTCACGGCATAGGTTTCAAACAGGTCAGCCGCCATACCGGCGCAGTCACCCACATTATCGCCCACATTGTCTGCAATCACGGCGGGGTTGCGGGGGTCATCCTCCGGAATGCCCGCTTCCACCTTACCCACCAGGTCTGCACCCACATCGGCCCCTTTGGTGAAGATACCACCACCCAGACGGGCAAAGATGGAGATCAGGGAGCCCCCAAAAGCAAACCCCACCAGAGGCTTCAACAAAAGGGGCATGTTGCTGGTATCCCCGGTCTTCATCAAGATCAGGAAATAGACGGCGACCCCCAGCAAGCCGAGACCAACCACCAGCATGCCGGTGATGGCTCCTCCCCGGAAGGCAACCTGCAGGGCCGCATTCAGGCCATCTTTGGCCGCTTCCGCCGTGCGCACGTTGGATTTGACCGAGATGCTCATGCCGATGAAGCCAGCCGCGCCCGAGAGGAGCGCGCCCACCGCAAAGCCGACCGCCGTCGGCATCCCCAGGAACATCGCCAACAGGAGAAACAACACCCCACCCACATAAGCGATGGTGGTATACTGGCGACGCATGTAGGCCATCGCGCCTATCTCAATGGCACTCGAAATTTCCTGCATCCTGGCTGAGCCAGGGGACAAACTCAAAATCCAATTTCTTGACACGACACCGAATACCACTGCGCCAACCCCGCAGAGGATGGCCAACCACATACCTCCCATCGACATTTCCATGCTCTTTTTTTCCCTTTTGTCAGGAAACAAATACCTTAGCCCTGCACATCTGCCGTCACGCACCGAACGGGGATCCGGTTCGCGAACCCGGTCCCATTCCCGTCAGTGTCCAGAACCACCCGTTATCCCAAAATCTCACACAGTTGCGCAAACACTGTGTCCATCTGCTGCATGCCGTCCACCGTCCGGAATTGACCACCATTGCGGTAATGGTCGATGACAGGGGCCGTTTGTTGATGATAGACGGCCAGACGATTGCGCACGGTCTCCTCGTTGTCGTCCGCCCTGGTCGTCAGCGTACCACCGCACTTGTCGCACAGACCCGCCGCCGCCGGTTTTTTGTGGGTAGCATGGTATCCTTCCCCACACTGGGAGCAGGTGCTCCGCCCGGTGATCCGAGAGACCAAAGCCTCGGTATCCGCTGTAATATCGATGACATGATCAATCTTGAGGCGCCGGGCGGCCAGCATGGCGTCCAGGGCTTCCGCCTGGGCGACCGTCCGCGGAAACCCATCCAGGATAAACCCCCTGGCACAATCCGCCTCGCCAATACGATCGGCGATGATACCCACCACGATCTCGTCCGTAACCAGCCCACCGCTCTCCATGGCGGCCTTGGCCTGCCGTCCCACATCCGTGCCCGCCTTGACCGCAGCCCGCAGCATATCTCCTGTGGACAATTGGGGAATTTCATACCGTTCGGCAATACGCCGCGCCTGGGTGCCTTTGCCGGCACCGGGAGGCCCCATCAAAATCAGGTTCATGACAACCACTCCTCTGCTGTTTTGTGTTTTGCTGGCTGTTTTGTCTGTCGGGTGTGCCCGTCGCGCAGAATCCGCTACCGAGAGAACGCGCGACCCACAGTAGCAAATTTTCCCCAACCATTCACCGAGAAAAAATGGCCTGCGTCACAAATTTTTCACACGGCTTCCCGCAGGACCCATCGGCTTCTACTTCTGGCTCTTCTGCAGAAGTTCTTTCAGGTTGGCAAACGGGTTGTAGGTCGCCTGCGCGGGGGCCTCCGCCTCCACGTTCATCCCCGCTGCCGCCTGATGGTCCGTGTACCGTGAATGCTCGTTATCATGACAATATACACATAAATTTTCCCAATTACTCCCGTCAGCCGGATTATTATTATGATTATGATCTTTGTGATGCACAGTAAGCTCTGTCAAGTTTTCTTGCGTAAACGACCGACCACAGCGCGCGCAGACCCACGGATGGATTTTCAGAGAGAGGGCCCGATAACCGACCTGTCGCATCTCCGCATCAGAACGGGCTGTTGAAATAATCTTTTCCAGATTATCTGGACGATTGGATCCTGCCTTGGGCCCAACGGGGCGACGTTGATTTCTGAGCATTGTAAATAAAACCCCCATGAATACTAAGTGTTATTACTGATTGTTAACCAGAGAATCACAGTTAACTAAACCACCACAAACCCACACTAAAAACAAAAAAGTTCTTTGAATCCCCCGGTGCACACTAAAATTCAGGTATTCTATCAAACTATCAGTTATGGTCACCAAGCATCAACGCCCCATGTTCGGCACCTTCTATCATTCAATAACTAAATACACGGCAAACAAATTGCCGGCAACAAGAGAAATCAAAAGAACAAAAAATAATTCATAAACAATAATTTAAAAAAATAAAACCCACCAAAAAATTTTTTCTCTTGCCAACAACAACCAAAACAGGTTACTTATATAAGGGTCGTTGCAACCCGAGAACAAGGATAAAACACTATGACCCTCAGTGAACGTATTCAAACCGCCCGCAAGCAGGCCAAACTGACCCAAAAGGAGCTGGCAGATCGCGTAGGCATCAGCCAGACGGCCGTCCACAAACTGGAGTGTGGCCGCTCCAAATCTTCCCGACGCACGGTTTCCATCGCCCTGACCTGCGGCGTCGACCCCATCTGGCTGGATACCGGACGGGGGGAGATGTCGCTCATCGGAGCCACACCCGGCATGAACCAGGCCGAATTCGCCAAGGCTGCGGAGGATGGCGAGATCTATCGGGCGCCGATCTTCGCCCGCCTGCCCCTGATCTCCTGGGAGGATGCCAGCCGGTTGTGCGAGGAACCGGTCGACTCCTTCCACCCGAAAACCGTGGAGGCCTGGATCCCCGTTGCGCCCCGCTCCAGTGATCGCACCTTCGCCCTGCGGGTTCCGGACGACTCCATGGAGCCAGAGTTCCAGGAGGGAGAGATCATCATCGCCGATCCCACTCTGCCAGGCAAGCACAACCAGTTCCTCGTTGCCCGCATGGAGGGTGACAGCATGGCCACCTTCAAACAGCTGATTGTGGTGGGCAACAAGACCTATCTCAAGCCGTTGAATTCTCGTTATCCCCTGATCGATGTTCAAGGCGCCGTCAAAGTGTGCGGCGTCGTGGTTGGCAAGTACAAGGAATATTGATCGCCCGGATTCGTTGATCCGTGGCGGTTGTTCCTGAAGCATGGGGGGTCATGCGTGCCGCGACAAAAAAAAGGGGGGGGGAGAGCGTTCTCCACCCCCCTTTGGCTTTTTGGCCACCCGCTTTCTGCGGCACGTGGTACGGGGGGTTTGTGGGGGCAGGCGTCCGGCCATCCGTAGGAACTCTGTCGGGGCTTGTACACGGGGGGCATCCTGTGCTATCAGAGCAGCGGTGGGGTTGGGGTTGTCTCATCAAGCCCTCCCATCGACTGGGAAGCGCCGCCCTACCTGTAGCCAGAGGGGTGCCATGATCCGCATTCAAGAAGAACCTTTTTCGACCGAGGCTGAGATTGCCCGGTTGATCCGGGATAACCCGAAAATCGGGGGGGTTGTCAGCTTTCTGGGCGTTGTCCGGGAATTTACGACCACCTCCGAGGTCACTGCCCTGGTTCTGGAGCACTATCCCGGCATGACCGAGTCGGAGCTGGAAAAGATCGAGCAGACGGCGCGGGCACGCTTCGCCGTGGAGGCCCTGTCGGTGGTGCATCGGGTTGGCCGACTCTCCGTCAGTGAGCCCATTGTGCTGGTGGTCGCGGCGGCCAGCCATCGCGCAGATGCCTTTCTCGCCTGCCGCTTTGTCATCGATCATCTCAAACGCCATGCCACCT
>JADGCE010000044.1:9148-18288 GCA_015229095.1 Magnetococcales bacterium
GATGCCTTTCTCGCCTGCCGCTTTGTCATCGATCATCTCAAACGCCATGCCACCTTTTGGAAAAAAGAGATCCTCCTGTCTGGAGAGGAGCGATGGGTGCAGGGTTGTCCCGGCTGTGAAGAGGCCGCCCATCAGTGGGATGCCTTGTACAACCGCGACGGCGCCCCGCAACCGGGCAACAACGGGCATGCCCAGCCTGCCCCCCCCCACGCCCAACCGCTGGCGGATTGGAGAGGTCTGCGGGTAGGCCTCTTGACCTTGTCCGACAGTCGCACCCAAAGCACCGATCAAAGCGGCGCAGCGTTGGCAACCCTGTTGTCGGATTGGGGGGCCACAATCACCCGTCGCGCCCTTCTCCCGGACGATCAATCCGCCATTCAAGAGCTTTTGTGCCAGTGGGCGGACGGCCAACCGTTGGATATCATCGTTACCACCGGCGGCACCGGTCCGGGAGCGCGGGATGTCACCCCGGAGGCGACCCGCGCCGTCTGCAATCGGGAACTGCCCGGCTTTGCCGAGCTGATCCGGGCAGCCGGGCTGCAGCAAACCCGGAACGCCATCTTGACGCGCGGGGTCACCGCCGTGCGCGGCTCAACGATCGTCATCAATCTGCCGGGTTCCACCCGTGGAGCCGTCCACAGCCTGCAAGCCGTCGCCGACCTGCTCCCCCATGCCCTGCGCATGGTCACGGGAGGCGGCCATGGCCCCTGATAGGGAAGAGCGTAACCATGATCTCTTTTTTTGAAGCAAAACGCCGCGTTCTTGAGCAAATCGAGGCCATCCAGGCACCGGTGGAACATCTCCCCTTGCAACAGGCTCTGGGGCGGGTGTTGGCGCAGCCCATCACCGCCCCGGAGCCTGTGCCCAACCATGCCAACTCTGCCATGGATGGCTATGCGCTGCGTTCTGCCGATCTCTCTGCCACAGAACCCACCACCCTGCGCGTTGTTGCGGAGGTGCCCGCCGGGGCGCGGCTGGTGGCTCCCCTGCAAGCCGGTGAGGCGGCCCGCATCATGACGGGTGCCCCCATCCCCCCAGGCTGTGACTGCGTCATCATGCAGGAGCAGGTCCAACGCCAGGGGGAGCAACTGACCGTTCCCCCCGGTCAGCAGCCGGGTCAACATATCCGACCGGCCGGGGAGGATATCCAACGAGGTCAGGAAATTTTTCCCGCCGGACGGCGGTTGGGAGCGGCCGATTTGGGGCTGCTGACCTCAACAGGCCGGACAACAGTTCCCCTCTACCGCCGTATCCGGGTCGCCCTGCTCTCCACCGGCAATGAACTCTGCTCGCCGGGCACCCCTCTGGAAGCCGGACAGCTGTACGACAGCAACCGTGCCGCCCTGCATGCCGCCCTGACCCTGTTGGGCGCGGAGGTGGTGGATTTGGGGGTGGTGCGTGATGAGCGTGTCGCGCTGGCAGCCGCGTTGAAACGGGGCAGCGAGGAGGCCGATGCCCTGATCAGCACCGGCGGTGTTTCGGTGGGCGACTACGACCTCGTCAAAGAGATGCTGGCCGCAGAGGGGGCCATTCACTTCTGGCAGGTCGCCATGAAACCCGGCAAACCCCAAGCCTATGGCCGCCTGGGCAATGCCCACTTTTTTGGCCTGCCGGGCAATCCCGTCTCCAGTCTCACCGTCTTTCTCCTGATCGTGCGGCCCGCCTTGCTCAAGCTGATGGGAACGACGCCACCACCGGAAAAACAGTTCCGGGCCTCCTTTGTGGGAGAGTGGTCCAAACGACACGCACGCATGGAATTTTTACGAGCGGTGGTCCACTTTGACAGCCGGGATGGCCAGAACGGGCGCACCCCCTGGGTTGAGGTCACCGGGGCACAAGGGTCCGGCATTCTGACCAGTCTCGCCAAAGCCAACGCCTTTATCATCCTGCCAGAGGGACCACTGCAGATTGCGGATGGCGACTGGGTAACCGTCCAATGGATCGACTATGACTGAGCATTTAACCCATTTTGATGCGCAGGGTGCCACCCGCATGGTGGATGTTTCCCACAAGGAGAGCAGCAGCCGGATGGCGGTGGCCACAGGCGAGGTTGTCATGCGGGAGGAGACTTTCCAACTCATCATGAATCGCCAGTTGAGCAAAGGGGATGTCCTGGAGGTGGCCCGTCTGGCGGGCATCATGGCGGCCAAGCGGGTGGACATGCTGATCCCCCTGTGTCACCAGCTCAACCTCACCTCCGTCGCCATTGAGTTTGAACCGGATGCCCCGCGCCATCGCATCGCCATCATCGCCCGAGTGCGCACAGTGGGCCAGACCGGTGTCGAAATGGAGGCCATGACTGCGGTTTCCGTGGCGGGCTTGACCATCTATGACATGTGCAAGGCGGTTGACCGGGGCATGGAAATTGGCCGCATCCGGCTGCTGGAAAAAGCGGGGGGTAAAAGCGGCCATTTTGTGGCGGCTTCTTGACAATCAATAAAGGGGTTGACCATGCTCACCGACTCTTTCGGGCGCACCATCCGCTATCTGCGGGTCTCGGTCACCGATCGCTGCAACCTGTTTTGTCGCTACTGCCGCTTGTCAACCGAGGAGATCCTGCCCAACAACAAGGAGATCCTTGACTTTGACGAACTGGTTCGCCTGTTGCGCATCTTTTTGGAGTTGGGTATTGAGCGTATTCGCCTGACGGGGGGTGAGCCCCTGCTGCGGCGCAATCTGGTGGGGTTGGTGCGCACGGTCAGCCGCCTGCCGGGCCTGCAGGAGCTGACGCTCACGACCAACGCCCTGTTGTTGGAACGCTATGCCGCCGCTTTGCAAGCCGCTGGATTGCGACGGGTCAATATTTCCCTTGACAGCCTGGATCCCGATATTTTCGACACCATCACCCGCCGGGAGGGAGCGGCCCCCACCCCAGGCACGGGATTGCCCGCCGTGCTCGCCGGCATTGCCGCCGCCATCCGGGTTGGACTGCACCCCGTCAAGGTGAACATGGTTGTCATGCGGGGCATCAATGACCATGAAATTCCGGCGATGGTGCTCTTCGCCCAGCAACAGGGCGTGTTGCTGCGTTTTATCGAAACCATGCCCATCGGTGAAGCGGGCGTGGGAATGACCGACCATTTCATGCCCGCCGAGGAGATTCTGGCGCGTATTCATCACCATTTCGGCAGCCAGTTGTTGCCCGCAACCGCCGACAAGGATGCCGGCCCGGCCCGTTATTTTAGTCGGGCGGGCACGGAGGCTGCCATCGGGGTCATCTCCGCCCGTTCACAACATTTTTGCTCCTCTTGCAACCGCATGCGTTTGACGGCCAAGGGCAACCTGGTCTATTGCCTGGGTCGACAGGATCGCATGGATCTGAAATCCTTGTTGCGCACCGGGGCCAGCGATGCAGAACTCAAAACAGCCATCCGTGCCGCCGTTGACCTGAAACCGGAACGGCACGCCTTCGCGATGCAGGAGGGTGCCACCCC
The DNA here is from genome assembly GCA_015229095.1 of Magnetococcales bacterium. Taxonomy (GTDB): domain Bacteria; phylum Pseudomonadota; class Magnetococcia; order Magnetococcales; family Magnetaquicoccaceae; genus Magnetaquicoccus. The sequence continues at coordinate 12,583 of JADGCE010000044.1, forward strand.
CCACTCCGCCATCCATGCCGCCATGTCCGCGCTGGGTGGATAGCGTTTACTATCAGGGGTCCAGGGGGATTATCCCCCTGGCGGGGTCCAGGGGCAGAGCCCCTGGTGTCAAGCCACCGCCTCATTGAGAATTTCCAGCGCCTTGGCATACATGACCAGTTGTCGCTGCTCATCGTTGGCATGCAGGGGCAGCATGGATAAAAACAGCAACCCTTCAATCAATTGTATTTCTTTCACATCGAATTGCTGCGCGATCAGCCCGTCAAAATAGCGGGATACCGCCTGCAGGTGGGGCGCTTTGAAAATCCGATAGCGAATCCGGGGTGGCTCGCCCTCGGTGTATGTGACCTGTACCAGATCGTTGACGATAAAATCATAATCCCCGTGGATGGAATGGCGCAACTTGGCCAGATCATATTTAAAATCCCCAAAGGCCTGCCCTCCCCAACCGCCACGGGGGTCCAAAAGTCGAACGATGCCGTTGTTGATATCAAATAAAATATTGGAAAAACAATAGTCCCCGTGAATCAGACAGTTGTCGGCCACGCGATACAAGGAGGGCACCTGGGCAAAGACACGGGGCCGCAGGGTTGACCAGTTGTGAACCCTTTGCCCATTGATCAGCACGACAGGCTCTGCAAACAGCCGACGAAAGAGAGGAGAGTGTTCCAGCAACGCCGCCAGGCGTGACTCGGTTTTATGGATATAGATGGTCTGATAACACTCCGGGGTGACCGGGCGCAACTCCTGCCGAAACAGCAGGGCAACCTGCCACAGTTTGGCAATAATTTTTTCCAGCACGTTGGGGCGAAAATTGGCATACAGCCAGATCTCTGCCACGGTCTGATAGCCAAAATATTCCATGGTGACGAACGGGGCAGTGCCAGAGAGTTCATAATCGATAATGCGGGGAAAGAGCACCTGCAGATTTTTCGGCAGGTCGAGTTGCCAACGCACCTCATCGCAAAATTTTTCCACCCGCTGGCTTCTCTTGGTGATGGTTCCCAGCAGATCGTTGAATTCCAGACTGTTGAAATGGCGCGCCTCCAGGAGTCGTTTTTTGGAGGTTTGATATTTTTCAAAATGGCCAAAATCCAGCCATTGATCGGTCATGAGCACCGAGAGGGGGCGTCTGCTCTGATAAAACCGCAGCAGATCGGCAATCTCCAGGCGCGCCTTGCAGGAGCTAAAGTCGGCAAACAGGCGGATCTCTGAAAGAATATAAACCCCTACCAGGGCATGGACCGGGGCTTCCACCGGACATTTGTCGTGCAAGGCCATCACCCGGCCTGCCCCATCCACCTCGACAGTACACCATTTTTTGGGGTCGTTGAAATCGGCGGAGGCGACGACCACATCCTCCATGACCAAACTTTCCTGGGCCAGATCCACCCAGGTATCGGCCAACACCACCACCACTTTGCCATGCCCGATGCCCTGCAACACCGTCAACAGGGAGTCACCGGGCCCTTTTTGAGGATCGACATCGACATAGTGCAGGGCGGTTTTGCTGGCAAAATAGCCGTCGAGCACCTCCCGGACCGTCTCTGCCCCATACCCCACAGCGACATGGATCTCCTGGATGTGCAGCTTGAGAAAATGGTTGATGATATAGAAAAGGATGGGACGGCCCTGGACCGGCACCAGACCGGTGGCAATCTCCCCGAACAGTTGGGCCATGCTGTCTTCAACCCGACCCGCCGTCAAGATTATCCCATGCATGGCTGTTCTGCCTGTCGAAACCGTTCCAGCTCCTGGGGAGTGCCCAGGGGAATCAGCAGATCAACCGGATCCAACACAAAATGGCGGCCTTCCCGAATCAGCTGGTTGTACAAGGGGGCGATATAATACTCCCCGCCGTTCCGCTCCTGGCGGGCCAATGCCTGGCGGGCCACCCGCACAAAATCGGACCCCCGGCTGAAATGATAGAGCCCGGTCAGGGCATGATCGGCAATCCGGATTTTTTCGGCGGTCTCCTCCACCCGCCCGCCGGGATCGATGCGGGCAAAACTCCAATGGTTGCCCTCACCAGGAAACGAGCCCAGAATGCCATCCCGTTTTTCCCGGGGCTGTTGCAGGCGCCGGTGCAGGGTGGGAGAACGAAAGGCGGTATCAATGTTGAAGATAAGCAGGTCCGAGTCATGATCGATCCACTCGGTGGCGGCCAATACCGTCTCGGCCTGCCCTCCGGTGGGTTCCTCCAGGAGCACCCACCGGAAGGGACGCCCCGCCGTGGCCCGCTCCAGGCTGGCCTGCACCGGGGCGTTGCGCAGATGCTGGGCCAATCCGATAAAAATAATCTGTTCCGCCAGTGCCAGGGGCAGGCTGCCTACCGACCACTCCAGCAGGGTTTTCCCGTGGGCCTCCAATAAATATTTCGGGCCCTGGTATCCTGCCGCCGTAAACCGTTGACCCAGCCCCGCCATGGGAATGACAAAAACCATCAGACCTGCCTTGCTTTTTGTTCCGAGGAGCAGGGCAGGTTGCTGCCGTCTGCCTCGATGCTCTCCCAGGATTCAAAACGCCAAGCGTTGTCATCCACATAGATGTCGGCCCAGGGCTTGCCGAAATGCAGTTCATCGTAGGGTATGCCGTGCCGATCCAACCACTCCAGGGTGATCCTGCCCAGGCGGGCAATCACCTTGCCGCTGTTGCCTTCACAGGTTTTCATATGGCGGGCCGTGTGGAGAATAATGGTGTGGCCGCTCTTTTTCAGTGCCGTCACCTTTTCCACCGCGCCCGGCAACGGCAACAGATCGGCATAATTTTCTCCCTCTTTTTTGAGGGCACAGAGGACACCATCCAGGTCAAGACATATTCTCATCGCGCGCGCTCCTTTGTCCGCACTCCCGCCTGCCGGAGAGTGCTATGCTGCATGCAAAATTTCGCCCAAGGCTGAAACAACCAGATCCGGTGGCAGATAAAAAGAATTATGCCCATATTGCCACACGGGAGAAAACATTTGCAGGCTGATGCCAAAAATGACGTTCAGCCTTTTCAGGCGGATGGACGCCATCTCCTGAAACTCGACGGGGAAATAGGCGTGGGAGGTCAGCATGATGGTGGCGCCATCCAGGGAAAAGGGCATATAACTGAAGGCCGCCCCCAGCGGACCCGCCACATAACGGGCCGAGGCAAACAGCCTCATCTTTTCCTGCGGGGAGAGTGTCGAAGCCAGGATCACGGAAAATCCAAACCACTCAAAAATTTTTTCGATCTCTTCCTCGTTCACCAGGTTGCGGTAGACTCGACTGTCCCGCCTGGAGATATAGATCCGCTGGGGCCCCTGCTGCTGCCCCGGATAATGGGCCACGCCAAAACGCCGCAAATAATCCATCGATACCCTGTCATAGCTCATGGGGGCTTCCGACGAAAAAATCAGCCGTTCCACACGCCAGGTGGCATCCGGATGTTTGTAGAGACAACGTTCCGGAGGAAAGCCGAACGGTGCAAAATAGTCGCGTTGGGAGGGGGACAAGGTGCTGGAGGCCAACAGTTGGATGTCGGGCTGATAACGCTCCGCAAAATGCAGCTTGCGCAGTGTTTCAAAGATCAAATGGCTGTGGTGTGTGTTGCTGGTGACGGAAAGAAAACAGCAGCCCTGCACATGGTGTGTCGGTTCGGAGACCATCGCCTCGCCCCGTTGCAGATCCAGTTTTTTTAAATCGGTAAAGTGGGCATAAAACGGATCAAAGAGCACCCGACCATCCCGCCAAAGGATCCCCGTCTGGGAAACATTGACATCCAGGCATTCATACAGGGTACGCTCCTGGGTGGTGATGGGGGTGAAGCGACCCGTTTTTCTGGAATAGGTCCCATTCTCCTCCACGCTGTAAAAATTGATCTCCGCTCCCGCCAACACTTCGGAGGGCAGCTGTTCCAGCCGGCTCACCCCGCCAAAAAGCTCTGCGGCAACCATGGGCAGCCATTTTTCCGACGGGGCCGTCTCCCGGGGTTGCACATCCCGGGGTTGCACAGAGGGGGCAATATCCAGGGCTGGCTGGTGGCTCAGTTGTTGATCCCACCGGGTGTTGCGATAGATATCCAGGGCAACCGCAGCGCAGGGCAGATGGCTCATCTCCCACGCCCCGGCAGCCAGGGTGGGACAATCGAGCCGAGGCTGTGCCGTTGGCCGGACCACCAGTACATAGGCGATGAGCGGTTGGGCGGCGATCAACCGCTCCAACTGTGCGGCATAGGCTGCGTCCGGCGCCTCCTGGCGGATGACCAGACAGGCAAACCGCTCTTCGCGACCGCTCTTGCCACAAAAATGGGCCAGATCCTCCGCCTCGAACGGGGTGCGCTGCCCTCCCCCTGCGCAGGCGTGAGCACGCACCTGTGTACCGGTCAGATAGAGGGTATGCAGCACCACACTGGTGGGCAGACTCTCCAGCCACCCTCCAGCAGGGGCACTGGCAGGCAAATCCTCTCCGGTCTCCCGCGCCACATAGCCCAACTGCAGGCCATGACTGGCCGCACAGGCGGAGATATAGTGGGCAGCAATCCACAACAACCGGGCCGCCATCTCATCCAGATCGGACGGCGCGCCTGTCGCTGTCATGGAGAGGATTTTGTCCACATAGCCGGCAAATTGCGCAAACAGGGGCTGCCCCGGCTCATCGGCGGCGGCAAAGCTGCGGCGCAAAAGGGATGGAAGTTCAAGGTACATGACGTTCTCCGATCGCGTTCGGGGATGCACACAAGGGACAGGCGGGATTTTTGGCAAACCGAATGCGTTGCCACTGGCCATGCAACACATTGAGCAACAGCAGGGAGCCTGCCAGTGTCTCCCCCACCCCCAGCAACTCCTTGATCGCTTCCGCCGCTTGCCACGCCCCCAGGATACCCGTCAGTGCGCCCAGAACCCCCGCCGAACGACAGGTGGGAGTTGACCCGGGAGCCGGGGGATGGGGATAGAGACACCGGTAGCAGGGAGCGGTGGCATCCACCCCATGACGGAAGGTGGTCAATTGCCCCTCAAAGCCCAACACAGCCGCTGACACAAGCGGTTTTTTGGCCAAAAAACAGGCTTGATTGAGCAGATAGCGGCTGGCAAAATTGTCGCTGCCGTCGACGACCAGATCCCCCTGTTGCACCAGGGCATCGACCCCCTCCTGGAGTATCCGTTCCGTGCAAAGGGTCACCTGCACTTCGGGGTTCAAGGCGGCGATGGCCTGCCTGGCCGATGCCGTCTTGGTTTGGCCGACGCGCTCGGTGGTATGCAAAATTTGCCGTTGCAGGTTGGAGAGCTCCACCCGATCATGGTCGGCGATGATCAGATGCCCGACGCCGGCAGCGGCCAGATAGAGGGCAGCGGCCGACCCCAATCCTCCTGCGCCCAGCACCACCACGCGGGCATTCAGCAGACGCAACTGCCCGGCCCCGCCAATCTCCGGCAGAAGGATTTGACGGGCATACCGCTCGATATGTGAGGAGGCAAGTTCTGTCAACATTGGCACGAACCCTGTGCGCAGTCAAAGGGATCCCAGTGGGCCAACCAACCGGAGGTAAAGTATCATGGGGTCCAGGGGAGATTATCTCCCCTGGCGGGGTGCAGGGGCAGGGCCCCTGCAAGGGGATACACGCCCATCGGGGCTTCGCCCCGAACTCCACCAGGGCTCTGCCCTGGACCCGCCAGGGGGATGATCCCCCTGGACCCGCAATCCTTCTGCGGAACCCATCAAATCAGCTCGGTTGAGCCACTAG
>JADGCE010000195.1 GCA_015229095.1 Magnetococcales bacterium
GCCGTTCCTGGAAACACTCTTCGAGCAGCGGTCACCGCTGGATGCCGTTTTTGCCGCCAGTACCGAGGCCTTGCTCCCCCTGCCGCGCTGACAGGACTCTATCGAGGAAAACCGATGCAAAATTTTGTCTATCACAATCCGGTTCGTATTGTTTTTGGCGACAACGGCATTCCGCAACTGCCGTTGCTGATTCCAGAGGGCAGTCGGCTGTTGCTGACCTATGGCCAGGGATCCATCCACCGCAACGGCGTTTATCAGCGGGTCACAGAGGCCCTGAAAGGGTGGCCTTTGTGGGAGTTTGGCGGTCTGGAGGCCAATCCCCGCTATGAAACCTGCCTGCGCGCTGTGGAGATTTGTCGACAGCAGCAGGTGAGCTTTATCCTGGCCGTGGGGGGCGGTTCGGTGCTGGATGGCAGCAAATTTATTGCGGCAGCCACCCTTTTTGATGGGGATCCCTGGACCATTTTGACCAAGGAGGCCACCGTTACCCAGGCATTGCCCCTGGGAAGCGTCCTGACCCTGCCGGCCACCGGTTCAGAAATGAACGGGTTTTCCGTGATCTCCCGCGCTGCCACCCAGGAAAAACTGGGATTTGGCAGCCCCAGCGTCTATCCTCGCTTTGCCATCCTGGATCCCAGCACCACCTTTTCTCTGGATGACCGACAGATCGGCAACGGTATCGTCGATACCTTCGTTCATGTGCTGGAACAATATCTCACCTATCCCGCCCAGGCCCCGTTGCAGGATCGGCAGGCGGAAGCCATTCTCTTGACGCTGATTGAAGAGGCCCCCAAGGTGCGGGCCGCGCCCCATGAGTATGCCGTGCGGGCCAACCTGATGTGGTGTGCCACCCAGGGCCTGAATGGCCTCATCGGTTGTGGTGTACCCCAGGATTGGTCCACCCATCTGATCGGCCACGAGTTGACCGCTCTGTACGGGATCGATCATGGTCAGTCTCTGGCCGTGGTATTGCCCGGTGTGTGCTTCCACAACCGCCTGCACAAGCAGGAAAAACTGTGCCAGTATGCCCGGCGGGTTTGGGGAATGACCGCCGACTCCCCGGCTGAATTGGCCTTGGCCGCCATCCAGCGTACCGAGAGCTTTTTCCAATCCGTGGGCGTCAAAACCCGCCTGGGAGAGTATGGCATCGGTCCGGAGGCGGTGACGGCGGTGGCCAACCGTCTGGCGGAGCGGCATCTGCGCTTGGGAGAACGGGCCAACCTGGATGCCACGGCTGTCGCCGCCATCTTGACAACGCGGCTCTGATCCGGCTGTCAGCCGGCCAACGTTTCCGGCGTGAGGGACAGGGCAGCACGCATGCTATCTCCTGACATTGGCTTCTCTTTTGGATGGTCTGGGGCGCATCAACCACCGGCGGCATGAAATCTGCTTGCCTTTCCGGCAGAGCCACCCTGTCGGGAGACTCTGCGTGGATCCCGGTGTTGCGGGGTTGCGCATGTTCCGAGCACACTCTATCCAGGAGAGGATCCATGAACAAAACAGCCCCAGTCGGCATGGCGTTGCAGACCATTTCTGAAAAATTCAGACGGCGGATGCGTACCCTCTGCTGGGAGGCCTTGGATGAGGGGGTGGTGCTCTTTTTCCGTCTCAAGTTCTTGGGAGAGGCCCTGCGGAGGGAGTTGCGGGTTCTGCCTGTCCAGCACCGTCTGCATCTGCTGGCCAACCGGTAACGCCCGCAAGCGGTTCCATTTGCGGCAGCACGCCTGAAAGGAGAGTACACATGTTGGAATTGGGCGCACAGATTCCCGATGTGGTGGTGGTGGATCAGCATGGCGCCGAGCGGCGTTTGCTGGAGATGCTGGGGGCACGGGGGGCTGTTCTCTATTTTTATCCCAGGGACAGCACACCCGGGTGTACCGTGGAAGCCAACGATTTTCAGTCCTTGCTGGACGAATTTGCGGCCATGGAGCTGGCGGTTATCGGCATCTCCAAGGATTCTGTGGCCTCTCACAACCGCTTTTGCCTCAAGGAGGGGTTGACGTTTCCCCTGTTGAGCGATGAGAGCGGTGTGTTGTGCGAGACGTTTGGGGTGTGGCAAGAGAAGACCAACTATGGCCGAACCAGCATGGGCATCGTGCGCTCGACCTTTGTTGTGGACGCCGCAGGCAGGGTGCAGAAGGTCTATCGCTCCGTCAAAACCGCCGGACATGGGATGAAAGTCCTGACGGACGCTCAGGCTGCTGCGCTGTCACTGGATTAGCGCACTCATGCGCCGGGCGGTTTCATGATCGGGCATGAAGCACCTTTCCTTCCCGCAAGGCGCGAGCAACAACGTGGTTGAGAGAGGGTTTTAGCCGCTCTATCTCGTCCAGAGAGTAGACCAGAATGTCGGTTGCTACGGGAATGCTCCCCATGGCACGTTCCAG
>JADGCE010000196.1 GCA_015229095.1 Magnetococcales bacterium
GGAGAGGGCAGCGGGGCAGGCATGCGCCTCCGTCCAGTACCCTGGCACACAAGTCGGGCTGCCGCCCTCCAGGAGTCTGCCCCTGCGGGGCAGGTTTTGTGCGCGCGGCGCCGATTTGCGCAGCAAATCGGCTTTCAGCACGCGCGCTCCCATACCAGAGGGCTCTGCCCTCTGGACTCCCGCCAGGGGAGATAATCTCCCCTGGACCCCATATTCCCTTTCATCCCATACGGCAGCTGCGCCGGGCGGTTTGGATGGCCTTTTTCATGCGCTGTGCAAACCGAGAAAGCGGAAACGCTTCCCGGACAGTCCGCCGGGCCGCCTCCCCCAAACGCCCCGCCAATGTTCGATCCTCCAGCAATCGCCGCCCCCACATCGCCAGCTCGTCAGGATCGTCGCTCAAAAAACCGTTCACCCCGGAGCGGATCGGCGAAGTGGGATGGCAGTTGCCCAGCACCGGCAGCCCCGCCGCCATCGCCTCCAGCATCGCCATGTTATACCCATCCTCCAGCACAGGATCAGCGGTATGGATAAAAAATCGGTGGGATTGCAACAAGCCCTTCAAATGTTCCCAACTCTCCGACGGCTCCACCCCCGCCATCTCCGGATTATGCCCCACCAAACGCACCGGCAACTCCCGAAAAGCCGCCTGATGAAACGACCAGGCCAAAATCTGCTGTTTTTGCGAGATCTGATTGGCCACCCGCAACCCGCAAGCCAACTCCCCCGACCAGGGAGGATAGGCCGACGGCTCCACCCCACAAGACACCACCGCCGTCGTCACCCCCCAGGAACGCGCCTTCAACGCCGAAACCGCCACCGCATGCCCCCCCACCTGACGCAAATAATGGCGCAAAACACCCTGCACCTGCTGCGGATCCACACCCTGCCCCCCCTGCAAACGACTCTCCAGGGTGTTGTGCAAAACAAGCAAACGAGGCGCAGTCAGACTCTTGACATCCAGCAAATCAGTCATGCTGTGGGCAATAACACACTGATAAGAAACCCCTTCCCGCAAAACCTCCTCCAAAGAGAGCAACCGAGCCCCCCGTGGCACAGGACGAATACGACTGTCCCAGCGGGAAGTATAACGACCAGGCAACCCGTCGATAATATCCAAACAAACCTGCAGGGATTCCAACTGGTGAACCCAGGCTTCATGGCAATTGAGAGTCAACAGACGTAAAGGAGACATCGGCGATCATCTCGCAAAACAGGGTGACCGCACAGCCGGCAGGGCTGTGATGCAAAAGCCCGAACGATAAAAAAAACCTCGACCGCCGCCCAAAGAATGCCCGCCCGCATGGAAGGGTTGGAACAGCGCTTGCTTGAGTGAAAATCTCCCCTGGCCACTCTATTTGGGATCCCCCCCATGACCGAACCCGCCACCCCTCCCCTGCTGGAACCCTTCCGCCGCTATCTGCAATCGGAACAACATCTGGCTCCCCGCACGGTGCTGGCCTATATGGGAGACTTGACAACCTTTCTGGCCTTCTGGCAGCAACACAGCGGCACCGCCCTGACCCTGGAACAGGTGGCCCAGCTGCGCCCGGCGGATATGCGGGCCTTTCTGGCCCACGCCTATCGGGCCAAACTGGCCCGCGCCACCGTGCAACGGCGGTTGGCCGCCGTGCGGGCCTGGCTGCATTTTTTGGAAATCGGCGGAGTGATCAACCACAACCCGGCCAAGCTGGTGACCAGCCCCAAAATCGGCCTGCGCCTGCCCCGCGCCCCCAACGAAGAAGAGACCGCCCGCCTGTTGGATCAACCACCCCCCCCCAAAGAGCAAAATCCGCAACCCGCCTGGGTGGTGGCCAGGGACAAAGCCATTCTGGAACTGCTGTATGGATCGGGATTGCGGGTCAGTGAACTCTGTCAGATGGATGACTGGGATCTCCAGATGGAAAACCGGGAGGCGCGGGTGCTGGGCAAGGGCGAAAAAGAGCGGGTGGTGCCCATCGGCACCCCCTGTGCCAACGCCATCAGCGACTATCTGCAACTGCGCCGCCAAACCTTCCCGGAACGGAGCGGCAATGGACCCCTCTTTATCGGGGTGCAGGCCAAGGATGGCAAAGAGCGCCTCAATCCCCGGCAGGTGCAGCGCCTGCTGCAACAGCGCCGCCGCTGGCTGAATCTGCCGGAAAAAACCACCCCCCACACCCTGCGCCACGCCTTCGCCACCCATCTGCTCCAGGCCGGTGCCGATCTGCGCGCCATCCAGGAGATGCTGGGGCACAGCTCCCTCTCCACCACCCAACGCTACACCCATCTGGATCAGGCCCGTCTGATGCGGGTCTATGACGCCGCCCACCCCAGAGCCAAAAAACCGCCGCCCTGACGCAGCCCCTACCATCAGGGGTCCAGGGG
>JADGCE010000045.1 GCA_015229095.1 Magnetococcales bacterium
GGGGTCCAGGGGGATTATCCCCCTGGCGGGTCCAGGGCAGAGCCCTGGTGGGGTCGGGGGCAAAGCCCCCATCGTGGCCCGCACGATGATCCAGACCATTCTCCAGGATGCCATCCGCCAGGCGGGCGGCCTGCTGCCGTTTCACCAGTTCATGCAGCAGGCCCTCTATCACCCGGAACAAGGCTATTATATGAGCCAACGTCCCCGTCTGGGCCGGGCGGGGGATTTTGTCACCGCCCCGGAGATGACCTCTCTCTTCGGCGAACTCCTCACCCTGCACTGTATCGAGGTATGGCAACGGTTGGGCCAACCGGCCCGCTTTGATGTTGTGGAAGCGGGGGCCGGCAGCGGCAAACTGGCGGCAGACATCTGCCGGACTGCCCGCCATTTTCCCGCTTTCCAGGCGGTGCTGACCTATACCATTCTGGAGATCAGCCCCACCTTTCAGACCAGGCAACGGCAAACCCTGGCAGAGGCCGGACTCCCCCCGGAGCGGTTGCGCTGGTGTACCACCCTGGCGGATCTGGAGGAGGGGGGGATCGAAGGGGTGCTGCTCAGCAATGAATTTCTCGATGCGTTTCCCGTCCATTGGCTGGAGATGACGGCGGAGGGTTTGCGGGAGATCGGCGTTGCCTGGGGAACAGGGGGCCTGAGCAGCCGGTTGATGCCCGTCACCCCACCCATGACCGCCGACTATTTTACCCGTTTGAACCATCCACTGCCCATCGGCATGCGCACCGAGGTGGGTTTGGCCGCCGCTGCCTGGATGGGTGAGGCGGCGCAGCGACTGGGTCGGGGGATGATCCTCTCCATCGATTATGGTTATACCCAGCAGGAGTATTACAGTGCCGCCCTGCCCCAGGGAACCCTGTGCGGCTTCCATCAGCATCAACAGATCACGGACCCGCTGCAACATCCGGGGGAGATGGATCTTACCGCCCACGTCAATTTTACCGCCATCGCCCAGGCCGGCGAGGCGGCGGGGTTGACCACCCTCGGCTATACGACGCAAGCCTGGTTTCTCATGGGATTGGGCATTTTGCAACGGTTGGAGGGGATCGCCCAACAGCAGGGCGAAGAGGCTCGCCAACGGTTGCAGCCCACCGTGCTGCGCCTGATCATGCCCCAGGGAATGGGAGAACGGTTCAAGGTCCTGGCCCAGGGCAAGGGCATGGATGGGGAGCCCCCTCTGGCAGGATTTGCGCTGCGTGACGCACGGCAGCGGCTGATGCGCCAAGAACCGTCCAAATAATTGACAAGTTGTGAAGATCCAGGTCGGTTGACAGAGTGGCTGTTCTGGTTTATGAATGACAGGACTCCCTGGATGTGCGGGGAACGGAAACCTCCAACAAAGGGTTGCATCATGGGCATTCTGGAAGGCAAACGCGGCCTGATCTTCGGCTTGGCCAACGAAAAAAGTATCGCCTGGGGTATCGCCCAGGCCTGTCGACAGGAAGGGGCCGAATTGGGCTTCACCTATCTGGGAGAGGCCCTGGAAAAACGGGTTCGCCCCCTGGCCAGCCAACTGGGCTCCAGCCTCGTGCTGCCCTGCGATCTGAACCAGGACGCAGAGATCGACCGGGTTTTCCAGGCCGTGGCAGAACAATGGGAAAGTATTGATTTTGTCGTCCATTCCGTGGCGTTTGCCAAAAAAGAGGAGTTGACCGGTTTTTATTACAACACCTCCAGAGAGGGATTCCGCATTGCCATGGAGTCCTCCGTTTACTCCTTGACCGCCCTCTGCAGCCGGGCCGCCCCTCTGATGCGGAGCGGTGGCAGTATTCTCACCCTGAGCTATCTGGGTGCCGAGCGGGTGGTCCCCCACTACAACGTCATGGGTGTTGCCAAGGCGGCCCTGGAGGCCAGCGTCCGCTATCTGGCGGCCGATTTCGGTCCCGCCGGCATTCGGGTCAACGCCATCTCCGCCGGTCCCATCCGCACCCTGGCGGCGGCCGGTATCGGTGATTTCAAAGAGATTTTGAACTGGAATCGCGACAATGCCCCCCTGCGCCGCAATGTCACCATCGAAGAGGTGGGACAGGCGGCTCTGCTGCTGCTCTCCCCCATGGGCTCCGGCATCAGCGGCGAGGTGTTGCATGTCGATGCCGGTTACCACATTGTCGGCATGCGCGCGGTGTAGCCTGGAATGGGAGGCAGCAGCTTTGGTGTGCTCTTTCGGGTAACCACCTTCGGAGAGAGCCACGGCCCCGCCCTGGGTGCCATCGTCGATGGCTGTCCCGCCGGGTTGCCGCTCTGCGAAGCGGATCTGCAACGGGATTTGGATCGTCGCCGCCCTGGTCAGAGCCGCTTTACCACCCAACGTCAGGAGGCCGATCAGGTGCGCATTCTGTCCGGCACCTTTGAAGGGGTCACCACCGGCACCCCCATCGGTCTGCTGATTGAAAACAGCGACCAGCGTTCCAAAGATTACAGCGCGATTCAACAGATGTTTCGTCCCGGCCACGCCGATTATACCTATTGGCGCAAATATGGGGTGCGTGACCATCGGGGCGGTGGACGGGCCTCGGCCCGGGAGACCGCTCTGCGGGTGGCGGCCGGTGGGGTGGCGAAACGGCTGCTGGCCACCCAGGGGGTGCAGGTGCGCGCCGCCCTCATCGCCATGGGCCATGAACAGATCGACCGCAGCCGTTGGTCCTGGGAGGCGGTGGAAGAAAACCCGTTTTTCAGCCCGGACCCGCAGATGGTGCCCCGCTGCGCCGCCCTGCTGGATCGACTGCGGCAACAGGGGGATTCGGTGGGAGCCCTGCTGGAGGTGGTGGCCAGCGGTGTGCCGGCGGGTTGGGGCGAGCCGGTCTTTGACCGGTTGGATGCCGATCTGGCCAAGGCCATCATGAGCATCAATGCCGTCAAGGGGGTGGAGATCGGCGATGGCATGGCGGTCGCCACAGGCAACGGCTCGCAGTTGGCCGATGAGATGGTGGCCGACCCCGCTGCGCCGGGGGGGGTCGGTTTTCTCAGCAACCATGCAGGCGGTATTCTGGGGGGAATCTCCAGTGGCCAGGAGATTGTCATCCGTTTGGCGGTAAAGCCTACCTCTTCCATCACCATTGCCAAGCGCACGGTGGATGTGCATGGTCAAAACCAGCAGATTCAGACCAAAGGTCGCCACGACCCGTGTGTCGGCATCCGGGCGGTGCCGGTGGCAGAGGCGATGACGGCCCTGGTATTGGCGGACCATTTTTTGCGTTTTCGTCCACCCCAACCGCTTTAGTCGGCACCGATCCGGCGAGACCCACACGCATGGCAGAGCAACAGCCCCCCACATCGCTTTTTCCCGCCACCTCCATGCCCGATCCGGAGTGGTGGCATCTGCTTTGGCCGGAGCCCGATCGGGTCATCCTGGCCATGGGGCTGCAGCCTGGCATGCGGGTCGTGGATCTCTGCTGCGGGGACGGCTATTTTACGGCACCCCTGGCCCAGCGGGTGGAGCCCGGTCGCGTGATTGCCATCGACCTGGAGCCGCTGCTGTTGCAACAGGCCCGGCATCGCTGTCGCGACCACTATAATTGTTATTTTTTGCAGGCCGACGCCCAAGAGCTGGCCCGGTTGGTTGAGGAGCCGGTGGACTATGTGCTGATTGCCAACACCTTTCATGGCGTACCCGACCAGGAGGGGATGGCCCGCAACGTCCATCGCATCTTGCGTCCCGGCGGCTGTTTTGCGGTGATCAACTGGCATGCCCAACCCCGTGAGCAGTGCATCGTGTTGGGCACCCCACGGGGGCCCGCCACCGCCTTGCGTCTCTCGCCGGCTCGATTGCGGCAGATTGTCGAGCCGGCGGGGTTCGGCACCCCCCGACAGGTGGAGCTGCCGCCCTACCACTATGGGATGCTGTTCCGCAAAGAAGAAAACCTTCCGCACACGCCGGCAGAGGGGGCGGCGTCAGCGGTTGGACAACCCTCTGCCGATGAGCGGTAGCCTGCCGCCACCCGCCACAATCACTGCAGCCATGCCGCCGATATCCAGGCACAACACCACGACAGAGATGGCATAGTTGCCCTGCTTGAACTGGTAAAGATCATCCACGAACAGGTTGCCCAGGGCGACAACCAGCAAGGCGGAGAGCAGGATGCCGATCCAGGAGATCTCTGCCCTGGAAAAGGGTACGCAGCGCAGGATGCCATCAAACAGTTTTGCCGACATTACCTGAAACAGCAGCACACCGGCTGGCAGAAGCAGTACAAATGCAAATACGGTCAAAAAAATTTCGATCCCCGCCGCCGCCGTCGGAGAGCCGCCCGCCATGATGCCGATCCACAGGATCAAGAGGATGGCAACAGGCGAGAGCATCTTGTTGATCCTCCAAAACCCTCGCCCAATGACCGTCAAGGAGACAGAGCCTGGCATGCGCTATCCCTCCTCCAGGCAACAGGCAGCCGAAACGAAAAAACACCACGAAAAGGCCGCCTTTGCGGGCGGCCTTTTCGTGACGAACGCTGTTCACAACCTGGATGGTGGGCGGGACAGGGCTCGAACCTGCGACATTCGGCTTGTAAGGCCGACGCTCTCCCGGCTGAGCTACCCGCCCGTACAACCGCAACCGGAACGGCCACCCTCTGCACAACGGGCCGACGGTTATTTTTTCTTGCCGCCCTTCTCGGCCTTAGCCTCCGGCTTGGCAGGCTTGGCCACCGGCTTGGCAGTCTTGACTGGGGGCTGGGGTTGAGGAACCTCCACCACCTTCGGCAAGGCAACCGCATCCCGCAAACCCTTGCCCGGCTTGAACTTGGGCAGGCGGGCGGCCGCAATATGAATCTCCAGTCCGGTGCGCGGGTTGCGACCCGTTCGCGCAGCCCGCTCGCCGGTTGAAAAAACGCCAAAACCGACAAGACTCACCTGTCCACCCTCCTTGAGAGTCTCCTGGACCGCATCCACAACGGCATCAATCGCATCGGAAGACTGCGCCTTGGTCAAACCGGTCTTGGCAGCGACGGCATCCACTAAATCTGATTTGTTCAACGATATTCCTCCCCTTTCCTTTGACGTTCACGGATGGCCCCAAGCTGCGATAACACACCAGCTCCTCCCCGCCTCTACTTTTATCGACGGGCATCCCTTCTGTCAAGCCGCAACGTTTCGTCCTGCAAGCTTTTTTTAATTTTGTCACACCGAACAGGCAGTGAAGAGGGCGACACGCCATTTTTTTCAAAAACCCTCTTGAAAAGGGGCGGTGAAATGACTAGAATCGAAAGTCAGCAGGTTCTTAATTTTTCTTCTAAAAAGGGGTATACGCAAGATGGCCACGAACAGCAAACCGGCCGGAGGCAAACCGGCTCCCGCTGGCGGCAAGCCCGCCGCCGGCAAACCAATGCCCGCTGCCCAGAAGTCCAGTCCCGCGCCAAAACCCTCTGGAGCACCGCCCAAACCGGTCTCCAGACCGCAAAAAAGAGGCTGACACCCGCCCATCACCGGCCTTGATCATCGTTTCGGCCATTCCTGGGGGAGGCGGAGAACCGCCTCCCCCAGACCCCCTCCACCCTTTTCTTTCAGTAGTTTTTTGCTATCACGGGTCCAGGGGCAGAGCCCCTGGTTGGGTCGAGGCAAAGCCTTTACCCGTGGCCCAAGCGACGATCAAGACCCAACCACCAGAGGGCGGCGTTCCGGTCGTGACGCCCTCTGGTCTCCTTTGGCCGGCTGCCGTGCGGCGTTCATTCGTTCCAACAATTATTCCCTGGACTGGAAGCGGTTATTTTGCGTTCGTTGATCGTAAAAATCTGGCATTGGCTGTCATTCACCTGATCGCCGATGGCGGTGGCCGTCAAGGTAAAGGTGGTGGCAGTGGCAGAGAGAGAGAGGGCATAGGCAGAGAGCGCGGGTGCAGTAAACGTTGGATTGACATAAGAAAAGTTTTCTTGAAACAATTCCACTTCATCCAAATAGCCCTGCATGAGTGCCACTTTGGCCTGGGAGCGGTTGGCCCGATACAGGTAGGTGTGGTAGGAGGGGAGGGCAATGGCGGCCAAAATGCCCACAATGGCCACCGTCATCATCAGCTCCATCAGGGTAAAGCCACCGCTGCTGTGGCGGGCAGCAGGGCCGTTCCGTGTATGGGTATCCAGCGCGCGGGCAGCGGCACAGGGTGGCATGGAACATCTCCTCTGAAACAGGTTGTCAATACACTCAATCCCCAGGGCAGGCGTGGTATCAGGCAACGACTATTCGTTGACAACGCGACGCCAGCTGACCCGACCCGTTGCCGCACCCCCCATATAGTCAAAATATCCCTGCCCTCGACCGGGATCGACACAGGCCTCAACGGCTTGTGCCTGAAGCTCTTCCAGCTCTTCCACTGTCTGGGTAACCCCCCCACAATCACTGGTATTTTTTTGCTTGCAGGCGGTGTAAACATGGGACCAGCCCAACATGAAATCACCGGCATGGCCATCGGGCACGCAGGTATTGGGTGTGATATAATATCCGGGGTCCGCCGGGTCGGTGGGCACAGAGTGTGCCGGGCTCCTGGGTTCCTTGCCCAGGTGAGCGCAGGCCGCCGAGGCACTGACCTCCAGCTTGATCCTTTTGCCAGGGTTGCCGGGCGGGATATGGCAGATGCAAATTTTTTCATCACTCGTTTTTTTGCGGAACGAGGTGGCTGCATACTCCTCGTTGTTGGGGTTATTGCCGCTCTCGGCAATTTTGTAGGTGCTGCTGGCATGGCTTTGCGTGGCCGTTCTGCGTTTGCTGGGGCTGAGACAACTGCCTGTTGTCAGGCAATCGGTATAGACGGCCTGCCAATTGGCCTCGCCATAACATTCCGAGGGATCCCAATGCCAAAAAAGGCTCGACTCCCAAAGCAAACCGGTCGTCGCATGCCCCAGGGTGGCCTCCATTGTGTAGGCGGAGGCATTGAGCAGTTGCACCAACAGGGCGCCGTTGCGATAGGCGTTGTTCAACCCCGGCTTGTTGCTGCGTACACACCAGGTATTGGTGGGCAACAGGCCGCCGTTCAAAATGGCGTTGACATCAAACGTCATACTCATGCTGGTAAGCTGTTGCACACCCTCCGCCAGATCGGCGGCACTGGGTGTGCCCAACGTGTAAACGGGCAACGGCAGATTGCCGGCCTGGGCCGCCTTGATCCGTTGTCGATAGGCAACCACACCCTCACGCCGCCCGTTGATCTCCAATACCCCCCCAGGTGAAAGCTCCGCATTGGCAACGGTGATGACAAATTTTGCGTGGACAGGGGGTTGGGCGCCGCCCAGATTGTCAAAACCACTGTCCAGCATATTGAAATAGTTGACCGAAGTCAGGTTGTGCCTGTCATCCCACTCATGGACGTGCTTGTTGGTCAAGCCGCCATTGGACGGGTAAAGCTGCGTTGCGGTATCCAGGTCAAAATGGCCACCCGCCAATCCCAAATCGGCCGATTCACCCCCATCCTCCCTTGCATCTTTCATATCCCTGGAGAGTTGGATCAGGTTCGTCACATAGGGCTCCCGGCAACCCACCAACTGCTCAACCAACAGGTCGGAGGGTGTGCAAAGACCTTCATAATCCCCATGGGCCAAATGGGCTGCCTTCGCGCTGTTGTCCACCGTCAAATCCTTGTAACGGATCGTCGATTTAACAGATCCCACCTTGTGGCAGATCGCCACCATTCCGGCAGGAACGGCGGTTGTTTTCCTTTTGGATCGTTCGACACGCTCTCTCTCCTCTTCATGCTCACTCTCCTCTTCATGCCGCGAGGAATCATCCCCCGACACCGAAGGAACTGGCTGCGGCGGCGTCGATTGACCGGGCGGCGTCGATTGACCGGGCGGCGTCGATTGACCAGGAGGAGTCGATTGACCGGGCGGCGTCGATTGATCAGGAGGGGTCGCTTGACCCACGGCAGGCTCCCATACCAGAAAAAAGGCGGCTGCCAGGCAGGCCATTAACGGGATCAAGCGGGCCGATTGAACTCTTGTTTTCATGCCATCACACCCCTCTACAGGTCATGGTTGACTCATTCATGGTATATAATTGATATATTTTGTGTATACACTGGAAACAGTCTGCATGGAGGGGCCACTGCCCGTGCCAACAGAAGTGACGCGATAATAATCCAAACATCCGGTCGCCCCCGCCGTGCAAGCGGGTGTGCGGACGATACCCGTGGTCTGGACCACGACGACCCCACCCAAATGTTGAATGGTAATATTATTATTGCCTGGAAATGGGTTGAAGGTGGCGCCCGCAATCGAGTGGCTGCTCTGAAAATCTGGAAAGGTCGTGTTGATCGTCGTCTCGATATAGTGTTCTCCCTGCACCAAACCGGCCTCCGCATTGTTGAACGTTTTGTTGGCAAACTGGTTGTTGCCGGCCATGATCTGCTCGGAGATGCCGGTGCCCATGGTATGGACGGCCAACAGCGAGAGAATCAGCAGCAATACCATGAAAACAACCAGGACAAAACCGCTGTCCGCCCTGCCTGCCTGCCGGATTCTGTCCTGTTTTTTCATGTCAAAACCGAATAAAATTGTTGCGCAGTTGGATGATGGTCGTGAAAACCCGGCGGCGGTAGCAACGGGGTGGCAGATCGGGCACGAGATAATCATAGGTGCCCAGGGTGTAGCTGGGGCCCCCCTTGCAGGCCGAACCGCTCGCGTAGGAACTATCGAAATTTTTGGAGCGCACCAACAGGTCCACCCGCACAGAAATCACGGCATTCCAATCGGAGAGGGCGGCAGCCGACAGATATTGGGAGACAAAGGTGCCGGCAGCGGATTTTACCCCATAGCGGATCTGCATCGACTCGACGCCCTGCACCACATCCTGGTCGGTGCCGGTGGCGGCGTCAAAGCGGTACAAAGCGGGGATGCCCTCTGGATTGTCCTTGACATAATACACAATGCCGCTGATGGCCCAATACTCCCCACCGCTGATGGCGGCGGGATCGGCCTCCACCCCCATCTGGAAAAGGCGGCCATGGCTCAGGTTGCTGTACAGATAGGCCTGGCCAGCGACGCGGCTGGCGGCTGGCGTCGGATTGCTCTCCGTCATGCGGAGCACAATCATGTCCGATTGATCGGCACCGGTCGGAATGCAGTTCAAATGCCCTGCCGTAGGCCGATCATATCCATAAACAGGCTGGGAGAGACGCCGAAGCCAGGTCTGACCACAATCCACCTCTCCCCCATCCACGGCCACATTGCTGACCTGGAGGGTGGGCCGACTCAGGTTGCCAAAAAAATTGGCGCGCATGATCGTTTGCGACAGTTCGGCAAGGGCAAACCGGCCATTTTCCTGGGTCAAGGCAGCGGCACTGGTGGTGTTGTAGAGGCGCGAGACGCCGCCAAACAGCGTCAAAACCCCACCGACCATGAACAGAGCGATCAGCAGGGCGATCATCATTTCAATCAGGCTGAATCCCTGCTTATTCCCCCTCTTTTTCACCATAACCTCCCCTTCAAAAACAGCCCCCCATTGCGCTCAGAGCACTAGAATTGGGTGCTGAATGCGGCCGTCCGTATGGTCGATGCGGCGCCCTCTGCCAGTTGGGTATTGCTTTGCCAGGTGATGGTCACTGTGTAGATGGCTCCGTTTTTTGTAATCGTGCCGACTGCCTGATACAACCCGGCCCGGCCCCCGCTGCTGGCCAAAGATTGTTGCCATTCGTACAGATCGGCCTGAACTCTTTGTGCGGCGGAGTTCACACTGCCCGGATTGGCGATGGCGGGCGTTATGGCATGGCCCACCTGTCCCACATAGCGGCTCAGGAGTGCGGGATCATTGGCGCGCATGCGCTCGACAATCGCGGCGGCCAGGGCGGTGGCCTGGGAGCGTTGAAAGGCATCATTGACACTCCGAACCGCCTTGCCCTGCATGAGACCCAGGCTCAAAAGACCAAAGGAGACCACAGCCAGGGCGATCAAAATTTCAACCACGGTAAAACCCCGCGCCGCCGTTCCGGTTCCACCCGGGCACTCCATGGCAGATCCTCTCAACATGGCAAGGAGGAGGGAAGCAGGTTGGAAAATTGCATCCTGCCGGTGCCGTTGATTTGGATATACAGGGTGTTGCCTGTGCCATTGGGCGCTGCGATGAAAAGACCGCTGCTGTTGCTCAGTCCGGAAGGTTGATAACGGACAAAGGTGGCAAAACAGAGGGGCCCCTGGCCAACCGTCAATGTGAGGCCGGAGAGAGCAGGGCGCCGGGTCAATTCGATATCGACGGCAGGGTCGAAGGTGTCGTTTCTGTTCACATCCTCATACACACGCCAGCCATCCTGCCAGGTTGGGCCGACCATCCCCAGCACAACCCGTCCACCCCGCTTGATGGCCTCTGTACGGGCGGCGCCCAGATCCCGGATCAAGGTGCCGGTATGGATGCGAAAACGGGCTGCGTCCACCAGGATATGCAGGCCGGGCAGGGCAACGGCGGAGAGCACGCCGACAATGGCCAGCACAACCAGCACCTCGACCAGGGTAAATCCCGCCTGCTCTTTCATGGTCAACCGTGTCACCCCTCCCCCTGCCCATCGGTGCAGGGAGCCCCATCGATCGGCAGGGCCCGCAACCGCTGGATGACAAAAGTGCGCTCCAGAAAGGGGATCAGGTTGCCGGCCTTCGGTCCCCGCTCCTTGCCCAACAGCACCTGATAGATGGCCTGAAAAGCCTCGGCCTGGGCAATGGGAATGGCCCTGGCGGCATCAAAAATATGGGATTGCACCTCCTCTCCGGCCTCTCCCTCCGGGGCATCCACCGCTTCCAGAAGCTGGGCCAGATGGTGCAAAAAGGCCCGCTGGGCGGTCGTCAGGGCATGGGCCGAGTCGGGCAGCTCCGCCTGGACGGTAAAGGTCTCTTCGGGGGAGGCGAAGTGTGCCAGCCAATAAGCCGCTGCCTTGATCCGCTCTTCTCCATGTCTCTTGTCGCTGGCGGACCAGGGGGCCGGCTGCCCGGAGGTTGCATCGGCGGTTGTTGGCACGGCCTGTTTTTCCAGGGCTTGCCAAATATCGACATGGGGCAACTGTATCAGGGTGCTGACCAGCTGAAAAGGGAGGGGTCGATAACAGTCCGACGTGGGGGAACAGCGGGAGAGGGCCAGCAATCTGGCTGAGTTTTCCTCTCCCGCACCGGTATTGCCCTGCAGCAGATGCCGGTCGTATTCGTTGAACAATTTGGTCATGTAGGGGAGGCCGGTATTAAAATTGACCGCCTTTTTGGGATCCGAGCCCACCATCAGAAAGCGGAGAATTTCCGGGGGAAGAAAATCGGCCATATCCCGCGCCGTGCTGCCAATCCCCTTGGAAGAGCTCATCTTGGCCCCGCTGACCAGAAAAAATTCGTAAGGGATATTCAGGGGGGGCTGCTGTTGGAAAACCTGCCGGAGCACGGCACTGGCGATGTCGCGGGAACCGCCTTTGGTGCAATGATCCTTGCCGGCCCCTTCCAGGGTGATCCCCAGGGTGGCCCATTTGGCTGCCCATTCCAGTTTCCAGGGAAGCTTGCCCCGACCGTCAAAAGGGGAGATTTTACCTTGCATACCGCAACCTTGCGCCCATTTAACCAGATTGGGCTGGCATTGAAAACTCACCTCCTGGCCATCATAGGCGGTGACCACGGTGGTGCCGATCTTGCCGCATTGCGGGCAGATTACCTGAAAAGGGTGCCAATGCTCTGGACGCTGGGCGCCGCTGACCGTTTGATAGATGGTTCGGATGGTGGCTGCCTGCCGCAAAATGGTATCGATGGCGGTATTGAAGCGGCCGGACTGGTAGATATCCCGCATCCGGTACACCTCCGCATCCACCTGCAACTCTTTAAAAATACCCAAAAATTCCTGGATATAATGATCGGCCATATCGGTCGCGTCGGAGCCTTCCGGGGCGGGCACGTGACAGAGGGGGCGGCCCATGTGGGGCAGCAGGGCAGGGGGGGCATCGGCGGGCATGCCATCCATGGGATCATAGTCATCCACACCATACAGGAAGGTGGCCGGGATCTGTTTGCTGCGCAACGTCCGCAGAATGGCGTCGTGGATGAGCACCCCGCGCAGTGAACCGACATGGACGCGACCGGAGGGTGTTTTGGAGTCGTTGATCACCTGCGGACCGCTGAGGGATTCTGTAATTTTATCTATCCACATGGCATGTTCCTTTGCATCGGGCTATTCCGGTTGTTCTTCCCCGGTCGCGTTGGGCAGAGATTCTCTTTGATCGGGAATACCGGCCAGAAAGAGCAGATTGTCCTGGGCGCCGATGTAAGAGAGGGCGATATATTCCATCCAGTATTCCACATGCAGGCCATATTTGAGCAGGTCGTGCATGGCTTCCGCCACCGGTCGGGGTCGCCATGGTCCTTTCAGGAGGGGGACGGTGCGGTGCAGGAAGGCCGACCACTCCTCTTTGGAGCTCATCAGCAGGTAGGGGGTGGTGAAGGCCACATGGTAGGAAAAGCCGGGCAGAGGGGGCATCAACCGCACATACCACAGTTGGCCGGGCTTGCCCAGATAACCGGTTGGTACATAGCAGTAGTAGAGTCGATCATCGATGATATCCCGCAGCATCACCTCGGATTCTGCCAGACCGCAATGTTCATAGATGCCCATATGGGATGCCTGCATGGCCTGGATGAGGGCGAGCATATGGGGATCGATGGCCAAATCCTGGCTCAGTTCCTGGATGCAGCTGCCGATGGTCTCTCGATCTTTGCCGAAGGGCAGATCAAAAAAGGCCCAGCAGGTAAAATAGCTGCGGGTCAGGGGGCTGAAGGGGGGGCCGTCGGGCATATAGGTGCTTTCCGCCAGGGTGACGCTGCGCACAAACGGCTTTAAAAGGACAAGCAGGGTCAACTCTTCGCAGAGCAGGGAGACCAGATTTTGTGCAGCGATATAATGGGCATGGAGAGGATCAAAACCGCGGCTCAGCAGCAGCTCCATGGTATGGAAATGGCTTTGGTATTCATCCGTGCGTCTTTTTGCGGCCAGATGGAGGCTGAAATCCACCACCTCGTTTTGACGGGATTTGGCAAAATGTTGCAAAATTTTTTGGGCGATGCGTCCCATTCTCTTCAACCCATGCCGGAGCAGGCATGTTGTTTGTGTGCCGTGCGTTGTTTGTGTGCCGTGCCGGGCATCACGCAATGCATCGCTCGGCTCCGAGCACGGTATTTTTGAGCAGCATGGCGATGGTCATGGGGCCCACTCCGCCAGGCACCGGGGTGATGGCGGCCACCCGTGGCAGGGCCTCGGCAAAACAGACATCGCCACACAGGGTGCCATCCGCACGGCGATTGATACCCACATCGATGACCACGGCGCCCGGTTTGATCCAGGCACCTGGAATTTTTTCCGGTTGACCGATGGCGGCCACCAGGATATCGGCCTGGCTGATCTGTTGGGCCAGATGGGTGGTGCGCGAGTGGCAGAGGGTAACAGTGGCATGTTCGGCCAGCAGCATCAGTGCCACCGGTTTGCCGACAATGTTGGAGCGCCCGACGACCACCGCATGGCGACCGGCCACTTCGACGCCGGAGACGCGCAGCAGCTCCAGACAACCCCAGGGGGTGCAGGGTCGAAACAGGGGGGTTCCGGTGGCCAACAGGCCCATGTTGTGGGGATGAAACCCATCCACATCCTTGTCCGGGGAGATGGCCTCCACAATGCGCTGGGTATGGATATGAGGGGGCAGGGGCAGCTGCACCAGAATGCCATGCACGGCGGGATGGTTGTTCAGGGTGTAAATCAGGGATAACAGGGCATCTTCCGTGGTATCATCCGGCAGTTCGTGAGAGAAAGAGGTGATACCCACTTCCGCACAAGCCTGTTTTTTCATGCGTACATAGAGCTGGGAAGCGGCGTTGCTGCCCACCAGGATGACCGCCAATCCGGGGGTCACCGCGTGTTCTGCTGTCAGTGATTGCACCTGGCTGCGCAACGCGCCGCGCAGCTGCCGGGCAATCTCTTTGCCGTCAATAATGTTACCTGTCATTGATACCCAAACCTTTACCTTGAGTGAATATTCATCAACATGCGCGACATTTTTTCTGCTCCTGCGGGCTGCGGGGGAGGTTGCAGGCACGGGCTGCAGCCACCACCACCGGGGCCAGTATACACGAATGCTCGCTTTTGTGCATCTTTTTCAAACATCTTCGCCGTATTGCCGATTTTGGTTGTTGCTCTGTTGAAATCCCTTGCAATAATCGGAGCGATCATGCTTGACTGCAGACTTGGAGCCGGATCTCATCGCTTCGGGTGGAGGGATGAGGGTTCGTCGTTTGATGGGTGATGAGATAGGGTTGAAGAGTGTTCCCATGACTTCCAGCAAAGAGTCCTGTGCCCTGATTTTGCCAAACAAGGAGATTATGCTGCGCAATCGGCAGGATCCCTACCATTTTACCCGGGAGAGGGTCGCTCGCGCTTTGATCCAGCACACCTTGATCGGTTCCTATCACAATTTTGCTGCGCGGGGCCTTCCCTATCCCTTTGTCGCGCCCAGCACTTTGCGACCGGGAGCGGCGGCCAACAGCAAAGAGTTTGAGTTGCAAAACAGTGCCCTGGTCATTCTGGTCAATGGCACGGTGGAAGATAAATTGCGAAAAAGTTTCCGTTTTCGGGAGAGCAACCGTCTGTGCAAAGAAAATTTGCAGGAGGTTGCGCCGGACCTGCCGGAGTTGGGTCGATACAAATGGTCCATGCGCCACAGCAACCATGAGGGGTTTGACGCCTTGCTGAAAATGTTGTCTCCGTTGGATTATGCGTTGTTGGTGCAGCGGGGAGGGGAGGGGGAATCCTGGCCTTTCGGGGTGAGTCATTTCCATGTCAAGGTGGAGCGCTCTCTGGACAATGCCATTCGCGGTCTGGGTCTCTTTCTTCGCTACCTGGAGCGCTCCCTCTACGAGTACGGGGATGAGTATGTGGATATACTGGAGAAAAAATTTTTTGAATATTTCAATTTTTGTCACAACGCCTCCGGTCGCCATTGCGCGGCCGCCCTGGCGGCGCAGTTGTTGGCTTGGAAGCGGATTCCGGCTACGGTGTTCATCTCCTCTCAACAAACACGGCGGTTGACCTTTCTCACCACTTCCGACAACAGTGAAGAGATTCAGGTGGAGCAATATTTGCTCCTGAACCTGGATTCGGAAAGATCCGATGCCCTGCTTGCGGCGGGTAAAAAGTGGCCTGTTGATGTCAAGAGTGATTTTTTGCTGCCGGGTTTGGAGGGTTCCCATGTGGCGGTGCTGCGGGTACGGTTCGAGCACACAGAAGCGGGCCGACCGGAGCAGGGAGAAAAACAGGGGGAGCAAAAGGTCCGTATTTTGAATCCCAGAGAAAAGTGGATCCGCTTGAAGGATGAGGCGTTGGTCTCTCTCCATGGCCAACAGGCGGCGGCCATCGGCTGCGCGCTGGTCTATCGCCGCACCTCCGAGACGGATGAAAAAATACAGAACATACTGAAAAATAAGTAGAAAACAAAAAACGACAGTTATCCACAGCAAACTGGGGATAAGGTGTGGATGGAAGGTGGAGCCATTGTGGATAATGGCCTGTGATTCAGAGGAGCGGCTCGAGGGCCGGCTTTCATGCACAAACCCTCCCCACTTTCTGCACACGGCAAATGTTTCAAAAACAGGCTGCAGCCAAACGGGTTAGAGAGTGTTATCCACTTATCCACAGGCCACTACTATTTCTAACTTTTTAATCTTTTAAAAAAAACAGTATTAGAAAAGGAGAACCATGCCCACAGAACCCGCCCACCGTTTTTTACGCGCCTGCCAACGTCTCACCGTGGATCAGACCCCCATCTGGCTGATGCGCCAGGCAGGCCGCTATCTGCCGGAATATCTGAAGGTGCGCCAACAGGCCGGAGATTTTTTGACGCTTTGCAAGACTCCAGATCTGGCCACGGAGGTAACCTTGCAACCTTTGCGCCGGTTTGATCTGGATGCCGCCATTCTCTTTTCCGACATCCTGGTGGTACCGGAGGCCATGGGCATGCACCTGAGCTTTGGCCAGGGCGAGGGGCCCATCCTGGAACCCGTTCTGCGCCGGGCTGCCGATCTGCAACGTCTGACGCCAGTGGAACCGGAAGAGCAGTTGGGCTATGTTCTGCAAGCCGTCAGCCAAATTCGTTCGGCACTGAATGAAAAAACCCCCCTGATCGGTTTTTCCGGATCTCCCTGGACGCTGGCCACCTATATGGTCGAGGGGGGATCAAGCAAAACATTTCGCTATATCAAAGGGATGCTTTTTGATCAACCCCAACTCCTGCAACAACTGCTGGACCGGATCAGCGATGTGGTGGCGGATTATCTCAACGCCCAGATTGCCCATGGGGTGCAGGCGGTACAAATTTTTGACACCTGGGGGGGGGTGTTGGGACCACGGGAATTTGTCGAATTTTCTCTGCGCAGCATGCAGCGCGTGATCCAAAAATTGCACCGCTCGGGAAAAGAGGGTCAACAGGTGCCGGTCATTCTCTTTGCCAAAGGGTGTGGCAGCCAGTTGGAAGCCATACTGGAGAGCGGTTGCGAAGTGATCGGTCTGGATTGGAGCACCGATCTGGGCATGGCCCGGCAACGACTGGCGGGACGGGCTGCCCTGCAAGGCAATCTGGACCCCGCCGCACTCTACGCAAGCCCGGAACGACTCCGTGAACAGGTGCGTCGACTGCTGCATGCCTACGGCCCCCATCCCGGCCATATTTTCAATCTGGGACATGGCATGGCCCCCGACATGGACCCCCAACAGGTCGTGACCTTGGTGGAGAGCGTTCGTACCGAGAGTCGTCTCCTGCTGCAACAGACCCATCACTGACAAAGAGCCGCCATGAATCTCCCGCAAGATACACAAAAAGTGGTTTTTGATCGTGCCTTGATCGAACGGTACAATCAGTCGGGCCCCCGTTACACCTCCTACCCGACAGCACCCCATCTCCACGAAGGATTCGGTCCGGAAGCCTTCCGCCGGGAAGTGAACCGCCTCTCCGAAGAGGGACCAGACCGCCCTCTCTCCCTCTATGTGCATCTGCCCTTCTGTGACACCGTGTGCTATTATTGCGCCTGCAACAAGGTGGTCACCCCGGATCGCAGCCGTGGGGAGCGCTATCTGCAATCCCTGTTGCGGGAAATCGCCTTGATGGGCGCCCTGTTTGGTCGACAGCGACCCGTGCTGCAACTGCACTTGGGGGGTGGCACCCCCACCTATCTGGATGCCAGCCAGTTGGGTCGCCTGATGACAGCCCTGAGGGACCATTTCAGGCTGCTGGAGGAGGATCAGGGGGAATATGGCATCGAGGTCGATCCCCGGGAGATGCCCGAAGGGGGCGTCCGGGCCCTGCGGCAACTGGGATTCAACCGCATCTCCCTGGGGGTGCAGGATCTGGACGAAAGGGTGCAAAAAGCGGTCAACCGCATCCAACCCCTGGCCTTGAGCCAACGGGTGGTGGAAGAGGCCCGTCAGGCCGGCTTTCTCTCGGTCAATCTGGACTTGATCTACGGATTGCCCCTGCAAACGGTCGCCTCTTTCCGAAAAACCCTGGAATCGGTGGTGGATGTATTGCGTCCAGACCGTCTGGCGGTCTTCAACTATGCCCATCTGCCCCAATATTTTATGCCACAACGACGGATAAACCCGGATGAGTTGCCCTCACCGGAAGAAAAACTGCTCATCCTGGAAAATACCATCCACTTTTTGACCTCGGCGGGTTATCTTTATATCGGCATGGACCATTTTGCCAAACCCGACGATGAGTTGGCCGTGGCGCAACGCCAGGGCCTGCTGCACCGCAATTTTCAGGGCTATACCACCCACGGCCATTGCGACCTGCTGGGCCTGGGCAGCAGCTCCATCAGTCAAATTGGCCCTATCTATGCACAAAATTTAAAAGAGGTGGAACCCTACTATCAGCGCGTCGATGCCGGTGAACTGGCCATTTTTCGCGGCCTGGCGTTAAACCCGGATGACCTGATCCGCCGCACGGTGATCATGACCCTGATCTGCGATTTTCAACTGGATCGGGCCGCCATCGAGGCACAGTTCGGACTGACCTTCGCCACCTATTTCCAGGCAGAGATGGGCCGCGTGCAACAGATGGTGGAAGAGGGCTTGCTGGAAGAGGAGGGGAGCATCCTGCGGGTTTCCCCCGCCGGTCGGCTGCTGATTCGCAATATCTGCATGGCATTTGATTGGTATTTTAATAATGC
>JADGCE010000197.1 GCA_015229095.1 Magnetococcales bacterium
GGTGGTGGGCACATAAAAAAAATTTTCCCAAAATGCACGTCAACCATTGCTTCCAGAGCAAAGGCTGTGACATCAAGGTTCTTGCGCGAACGGCATGTTGAAGGGTGCCCCTGTGCCGTTGCATGCAGGGTGTCGCGACATCTCATCCAACGGGAGCAGGGTTCGATGTTTGATAGCAAAATCATCGCACAAGTCATCACGCTTTGGAATCGCACGGCTGAGAGCGGCAGACATGCCCCTCCCTTTCCAGTCGTCAAAAATCTGATGGAGACCGTGTTCCTGGCGGGCTTGCATCGGGAGGAGGAGCGACCGGTTCAGGTGACGGTTTCACTCATAGAGCCGGAAGAGTTTCCCCATCGTGGACCCGCCGGGGAGAGTGTGTTGCTGCGTTTGGAAAAACGCCAACCCTTTACCGTCAACAGCCTGATGAAATTGGCGCCCGCCTTTGATCCCCTGACCACGGCACTGGCGGTTTGTTGCGGGAGCGGTGATACGGTCTGTGCGCTGGAAATCTGGGGCGCGATTTTTACCAGCACCCGTGGAGGGGGCCGGTTTGATACCATCACCCTCTCTCTGAACCCCCCGGAGGTGTTGACCATCTCCTCCAAAAAGACCGGTGCCCTGACCATCTATCGGGGCATGGAGGTGATTGCCCGTTTCCATGCCGGTCGTTTTTCAGAGCCCATTCCCAGCCCGTTTACGGCCAATTTGATGGGGTGGTGGCTGCTGCACGGCATCCGTTCCCACCCGGAATTCAAGCGCAACCACATGGACTACTGGGAGGTTTACCGGGATTTTCTGAACCATCTGCTGGTTGAGGCCAGTGCCAGGGGTGTCGGGGGCGCCATTATCTGGTTGCCGGAAAAGATGGCAGATGGCACCCGGCGCGGCATTTTGCCGCGCCATGTGTTGGCCTCCAGTCCGGAGGGTGCCCCCCTGCTGGAAGATCTGTGCCGAATGGAACGCAAACTGAAACAGAGCATGCTGGATGTGCGGGAGGGCAGGGAGACGGCCAACTGTCTGGTGATGGAGGAGACCATTCTGGAGTGCAAGCGGCGTATCGTGGAACATGCGGAAATTTTGGCACAACTGACCCGTGTGGATGGTGCGCTGATCATCTCCAGTCGCCTGCGTCCCATCTCCTTCGGCTCGGTCCTGGCCGCGCCTCTGTGGGAAGGAGAAACCATGCACGGTGTGGATGAGGTGGATTGCAACCTCTATCCGGTCAACCTGGTGGCCTATGGCACACGCCACTCGTCGGCGGTCAATTTTGTCGGCTGGAATCCGGGTACGGTGGCTTTTGTGCTCTCCCAGGATGGTCCCATCACCGGTCTGGCGCGCAAGGATGAAGATACCGTCTACTGGTGGCCCGATTGCCTGGGCAAACATCGCCTGCCGGGGCAGTTGGATTATGGCCTGGGCTGAGAGCTTGTGAATAAATCGTCGCGAGCAGGCCATCTGGCAAGGCGCGGGCGAGCGAACGACGAGACATATCAATCGGATAGACGAGGAGAGAGCGAGCCCGCAACGCCGCCAGATGGTCGCGCAGCAGATTTATTCACAAGCTCTGAGCCCTCACTCCTCTTGCAGACGATCTGCCAGCAGGGTCTGTAACCGTTCCCATAACTGGGGCAGCCCATCTCCGGTCAGGGTGGAGACCGGCATCACCGGCAGCAGGGCGAAGGGGGAGGCCTGTGGCAGGCTCTCTCCCAACAGGCGCAGGGCCTGCCGTCGTTCGTTGCCCTTCATTTTGTCCACTTTGGTGGCGACCGGCAGGGCAGGGATGCCGTGGTGATCCAGATGGGTCAGCAGCTCCTGATCCAGCTCCGTGAGGCCGCGCCGGGGATCCAGCAACAAAATCACCGCCCGCAGGTTGCGCCTCTGGCTGAAATAATCCCCCAGCAACCGATCCCAGACCGACCGCTGCTGTTGGACGACGCTGGCATAGCCGTAGCCCGGCAGATCCACAAACCACCACCGTTCACCCACCCGGAAAAAATTGATCTCCCGCGTTCGGCCCGGCGTGCGACTGACCCGCGCCAGCTGGCGTTGATTGAGCAGACGGTTGAGCAGCGAGGATTTGCCGACGTTGGAGCGCCCCACAAAGGCGATCTCCGCCGACGCATCGTCAGGAAACTGCCGGGCATCCACCGCGCCCAGGACAAAACGGGCGGTGGGGATTGACAACGGTGGCGGCGGAGAGGGGGGCGTCGACATGGAAGGGCTCCTGGTGGGAATAGGTGACATCAAGGGGGGGAGGTTATTTTCGGCCTTGATTAAAAACTATTGAAAAAAGGGTGGAGGGGGTCTGGGGGAGGCGGTTCTCCGCCTCCCCCAGGAGTGG
>JADGCE010000198.1 GCA_015229095.1 Magnetococcales bacterium
CCCCTGGTGGGGTCCAGGGGCAAAGCCCCTGGCGGGGTGCGGGGCGGAGCCCCGTGCTCGTCTATTCCGGCAACGCGGTTGTCGGGATCTGATAGGTGTATGCATCTGACGCCTCTTCCTCGCTGGCCCGCAGGAATCCGACCTCCCCGCTGCGCTGCTCTCCCAAGACGCCCATGCTGGCCAAACTCAGGGTCTGTTCTCCCGCGACGATGACATGGTCCACCAGACGAATGCCGATGGGTAATAAAATCCGTTGCAATAACAAGGTCAAGTTGATATCGCTCTGCGAAGCCTGCAAAATGCCGGAGGGATGGTTATGGGCCAGGATGACATTGACGGACTTGTGTCGCAATACCGTTTCCACCACCTGCCGGGGGTGGATCAAGGCATCCGTGGCGGTGCCTCGGCTGATCAGGGCCGGAAAGAGCAACTGGCAGCGGTTATCCAGGCACAGGACGTAAAAAATCTCCTCTTTCCGTCCGGCCATGAGGGGGACCAAAAAATGGCTGGTTCGGTGCGGATCGTTCAGGGGTTTTTTTTCCCGGGTGGCACTGTCATGCAGATAACGGCGGGTTACGGCGGGAATCAGGCTCAGAAAGGCGGCGGCCGCCTCTCCCATGCCCGGCACAGAGGCCAGATCCCGGCTGTCTGCATCCAGGACGGCCGAGAGGCAACCGAATCGTCGCAACAACAGATGGGCGATTTTATTGGTGTCCTGTCGCGGCAAGGCGTTGAACAGCAACAACTCCAATACTTGATGTTCCTCGAACTGTTCCAGCCCTTCCAACAGAAAACGTTTGCGCAATCGTTCCCGGTGTCCGCGATGAATTGTGGATAGGTTATCTCGCTCATCCGTTGCCATAGGTCGCTCCCCTGTCGTTGCCGCGCCTGACACGTTTTGACAGCTCATAATATCGGCAACCCGCTGCCCGCCGATTAAATCACATCTCTCTCAAAAGACAAAGTTTTTTGTGTTTTGTCCGATAAATACAAACACAACCTGCTTGTTCCCAGCACGGATACCTTTTCGTGATATGAAATGTTAAAAATTTTATATCTGTTTGTTGTAGATTATAAATAATTTATTTTTGGTTTTTGCCTGTGGCGGCGCATGCTTTCAGAAAACAGGAAAAATACGCGGCACACCCAGTGGATGCGCTCCGCGAAGGCCTTTCCCCAGGAATGTTCGGTAACGGGTTGACATCCCCTGGGCAGGGGCCTACACTGGGCGGGCAGGCGTGGGAACCCCCATTGTTGTGAATGCATTTCAGTTAAACCCCCCTTTCAGGATATACTGCCGTGAGCCGTGACCTCTATCGCATCGACAGTCACAAAATGATCTATCACCCTGCCAGAACGGCCAGCGTGCTGGAGGTCAATGGGGCATGGGAGCGGGCGCGAAGCATCTATCCGGTCTACATGGAGGTGGCCACGGTGGGGGCTTGCAATCATCGCTGCGTTTTTTGCGCCGTCGACTATATCGGTTACAAGTCCGTGCGTC
This sequence comes from Magnetococcales bacterium, assembly GCA_015229095.1. GTDB lineage: Bacteria > Pseudomonadota > Magnetococcia > Magnetococcales > Magnetaquicoccaceae > Magnetaquicoccus. The sequence goes on from JADGCE010000198.1 coordinate 1,502, forward strand.
TGGACTATGACGTGTTGGCCAAACGCCTGCCGGAGATCGGTCGCCTCGGCGTCAAGAGCATCATGTATGCCGGGGAGGGGGAGCCTCTGCTGCACAAGGAGATGGCCAAAATTGTGACCCTGACCAAGGCCTCCGGCATCGATTGCGCCTTCACCACCAACGCCACCGTCCTGCCCCCGGGGTTTGTCGATACCCTGAAAGATATCTCCTGGATCAAGGTCTCCATCAACGCCGGCACAGCGGCCACCTATGCGGCCCTGCACCAGACCAAGGAGAGTGACTTTGACAAGGTCATCGACAATATGAGCACCCTGGTGCGCCACAAACGGGCCAACAATCTGACCTGCACCCTGGGTGCCCAGATTTTGCTGTTGGAGGAAAATTACAACGAAATCGAGACGCTGACCAAATTATGCCGGGATGAGGTCGGCCTGGATTATCTGGTGGTCAAGCCCTATTCGCAGCATATGTTCAGCAATACGCAGCGTTACAAGGCGTTGGATTACCAGCAGTTCAGGGCCTATGGGGACTCCCTCTCCCACTGGAATACCGACACCTTTTCTCTCGTTTTTCGTGGCCATACCATGCAAAAGCTGGCCACCGCCGATCGCTATACCCGCTGTTATGCCACACCTTTTTTGTGGGGGTATATCCTGGCCGATGGCACCGTCTACGGTTGCAGTGCTTTCCTGCTGGATAAACGCTTTGCATACGGCAATATCAACGAACAGTCGTTCCAGGAAATCTGGGAAGGGGAGGGGCGACGCCAGGGGTTTGAATTTGTGATGAACGGGCTGGACATTTCGGA
>JADGCE010000046.1:0-7599 GCA_015229095.1 Magnetococcales bacterium
CACCGTCCCCAGAATGCCGCCCGTCTGTCGGAGGCGGTCCATTATGCCACGGTCAACGAAGCGGCCAAGCCCTTTCTCTCTGCGGGGCACCTGAACGATCCCGTCATCCATCCGCCCCAGGCGGTGCTGGAGCGTTCGGAATTTCCCAAAAATCTGCCCGCAAAAGTACTCAAAAATATCAAGAGCCTGCAGGTGCAGTTGACCCGCAAGGAGTGACCACGACCATGGAAAGTTCGGCATGAAGCTCCGCAGCCAACTGGCCATCACCCTGATACCTCTGCTGGTGCTGCCGTTGCTGCTCTTCGGCTGGTTGGCCGGCGATCATCTGGTGGAGAGTCGCCGGCAGGCGGTGCGTGCCGAAATGAACAATCTTCTGCTGCACATCGAGAGCAATGCGGCTGCCCATTTGGCCGCCATCCGCGCCAATGTGGACTCTTTTTCCCGCTCCAACCTGGTCAACAATTATGTGGCGTTGGAAGAGGCGGAGACCCGCTACAGCGTTTTCCAGACCCCGTTGCTGGAGTTGTTTGCCAGTTATGCCAGCGTCTATCCGGAATATTATGAGTTCCGTATTCTCATGCCCGATGGTTCGGAAGATGCCCGCTACAGCACCGGGAGCACGCCCAACAAGGAGGATGAGGAGGCTGAAACCCCCTACTTCCGGCGAATGAAAGAGAGTGCCGCCGAATTTTTTACCGAGTTTATCATCAATCCAGACAACGATCAGGCCGCCATGTTGGCCAGCAAGCGGTTGACGGTGCAAACGGCGACCCGCACCGGATTGGGAAAGGAGCCCTTGCAGGCCTATCTGGCCGTCACCATCCGCCCCGACTTTTTGACGGCACAACTGACACCACTGCGCATCGGTCAGCAGGGTTTTGCCTTTTTGACCGATGGCAGTGGTCGTATCCTCATCGGTCCCGGTTGGCGCAACCTGCCGCAACGCCTGAACGATCATGACTGGTCGCATCTGGCCGCCCTGGCCAAGGAGAGACGTTTTGATCAGCTGCCCTGGATGGGGGGAGACTTTTTGCTCAAGGGCACCCTGCTCAGCGACACCCTCTATCTCTTTACCGCCGTGGATCAGGCGGAGTTGACAGAGGGGATGCGAACCCTCTATGGACAGGTGGTTGCGGTCACCCTGGCGGCCATTGTGTTGCTGTTTCCCCTGTTGTACGGCTTTCTGAATCATCAATTTGTCCTGCCTCTGTTGCAACTCTCCCGGGCCAGCCAGGAGGTTGGGCGGGGCAATTTTACCGTCTCGTTAACACAAAAAAATAAAAACAATGAAAACAACGAACTGGGCATCCTGATGCGCTCTTTCCAGGAGATGGTGCAGGATCTCGGTCGCTTGCAGGAGGAGTCCCGTACCTATACGGTGCGTCTGGAAAGGGAGGTCAGTGAACGTACCGCAGAACTGCATAACAAAAACGACGAACTGCAGCACTCCCTGGGAGTGATTGCCGAGGCCAACAAAAAAATCCAGGACAGCATTCAATATGCCCAGCGCATTCAACAGGCCCTGTTGCCGGATTGGATCCCGTTGCGGAGCGCCTTGCTGGACAGCTTTGTCCTCTGGGAGCCACGGGATGTTGTCGGCGGTGATATCTATTTTGCCGACGTTGTCGAGGAGACCATCCTCCTGGCCCTGCTGGATTGCACCGGGCATGGCGTACCGGGGGCCTTCATGACCATGATCGCCGTCTCCGGGCTCAAACGTCTGGTCCGGGACGAGGGGATCCGCGATCCGGCCGATCTTTTAAAAGCGCTCAATTTTGTTGTAAAGACCACCTTGCAACAGGATACCGGACACGCCCAATCCAACGATGGTCTGGATGCCGGTATCGTGGGGATTGACAAAAACAGTCGGCAGATCCGCTATGCGGGGGCCAAAATGGCCCTCATCATCCTGCAGGGGGAGGTCGTTCAGGTCATCAAGGGGGACAACAAGAGCCTGGGTTACAAGGATTCTCTGCTGGACTTTACCTTTACCACGCATACCCGGACCATTGAGGCGGAGACGCTCTGCTATTTGGCAACGGATGGGGTTACCGATCAATTGGGGGGAGCGAAAGGAATTGCCCTGGGCAATAAACGCCTGCATGCCTTGCTGCAGGCCAATCGCACACGCTCCATGGAAGAGCAAAAAACGGCCCTGCAGGCGTATCTGCGCGCCTATCAGGGGGAGATGGAACGGATGGACGATGTGACGGTCCTTGGCTTCAAGCCGTAGAGGGTTAGAGGGAAGGGGGGAGAGAGGATGGCCTTTGATTCATTTCAGGAGGAAAACAGCGTCATTGCCAAGGCCGAGGCCTTTTTGGCCAGCGAACCGACCCCGCAGGCCTGTCGAGCCGCCTATCTGGAGTTGTTCAGATCCTACAAACGTTTGTTCAAAATAGAGCGGCGGGTGTTGCGCTTCAGTGACCGCAACGAACGACAGTTGCTCACCCTGTCACGATCGCTGCAACACGCCAAACAGGTCGCTGACGCGGCCAACCGGAGCAAAAGCCACTTTTTGGCCAATATGAGCCATGAGATCCGCACCCCCATGAATGCCATCATCGGCTTTTCCGATCTGGCCCTGGCGATGGACTCTCCTCCCCAGGTGCAGGATTATTTGCGTAAAATCGGTAACGCCTCCCACTCGTTATTGCAGATCATCAACGATATTCTGGATTTTTCCAAGATCGAGGCCGGCAAATTGACGTTGGAACCGGTGGATTTTGTCCTGCAGGATCTCTTCGCGCATCTGCATGATCTGTTTCACGACAAGGCCGCCCAGCAGGGATTGGAGCTGGTTTTTGTCCCCTCACGGGTGACCCGTCTCCGTTTGACGGGAGATGTCCTGCGCCTGGAGCAGATCCTGCTCAATCTGCTGGGCAATGCCCTGAAATTTACCCATCGGGGGCGGGTTGAGGTGCGGGTGAAGTTGTTGGAGAAGAGTACACCCCTGAAGGTGCAATTTGCCGTGCGGGATACCGGCATCGGCATCCATCCCGACGCGTTGCAGCGGCTTTTTCAACCCTTTGAACAGGCGGACGGTTCCACCACCCGTCGTTATGGCGGAACGGGGCTGGGGTTGGCCATCTGCAAGCGGTTGACCGAATTGATGGGGGGGGAGATCTGGGCAGAGAGCCAAGTGGGAGAGGGATCCCTGTTTTGCTTTACAGTCTGTTTTACCCGTACCGCCCGATCCAGCACGCCGCCCGTATCACCCCCCCCCGATTGCACCACTTTTTCAGATCCCCGTCACATGGCCTGCCAGATTGGCGGAGCGCAGGTGTTGCTGGTGGAGGATAACCCCCTCAACCAGCAGGTGGCAGAGGGTATTTTGCGCAGCATCGGTCTGTTGGTGGAGACGGTGGCCGATGGCCGGGAGGTGTTGCGCCGGCTTGAGCTGGCAACCTATGACTGTGTCTTGATGGATATTCAGATGCCTGGCATGGATGGGTATGAGACGGCCCGTTTGATTCGGGCCGATGCCCGTTTTGCCTCTCTGCCCATCATTGCCATGACGGCCCATGCCATGGCCGGGGATCGGGAAAAAAGCCTGGCGGCCGGCATGAACGATCATGTCGTCAAGCCGATCAACCGGTCGCTGTTGTTTGCCACCCTGTTGAAGTGGATCGTTCCCAAGAGACGCCCCCGCCCCGTGCTCTACACGTTGCTGGAGAGGCACCCATCGTCGTTGGCCCCTGCCGTCGCTGGCATAGAGGTCGAAGAAGTTCTGGAACGGTTGGGCCATGATCGCGCCTTGCTTCAAAACCTTCTGTCGGAGTTTCGTCGGGATTATGCCTCGTCTGCCGAGCAGATGCGCATGGCCCTGACAGGTCAACGCGAGGGAGATCAGCAGAGTGCCCAGGTATTGGCACATACCATCAAGGGGATTGCAGGCAATTTGGCGGCACGACGATTGGCAACAGCGGCGCGAGAACTGGAGCGGGCCATTGAGACGCAGCAATCCGAACAATGGCCGGCCTTGCTGGAGGCGTTCAGCCAGGCCTTGGCGGAGGTGATCACGGGCATCGATACCTTGCAAGAAACGTCGAAAGAGCCGCAGGATATCGAGAGTCTGGCCGTTGACAAACTGGACCGGGCTGCCATTCTCCCGGTCATGCAGTCATTGCTCGAACGACTGGCCGCTGCCAATGCCCGTTCCCTGGAGCGGCTTGAGCAGCTTGCTCCGTTGCTGTCTGCGGTGTCCGGCCCGGCGCGGCTCTGTTGGCAGGATCTGGAAGAGCAGGTCAACCGCTTCGCTTTTCCCGAAGCCATCCAGAGCCTGCACCGGTTGGCGGAGATGTTGGGGGTGGAGCTGATCGAAAACGATTGAAAAAAACGGTGATCCAGATCATCCAAATCCTACCCTGCGAGGCAGCCTAGATGGCCGATTTTCACATACAAGGGCTGGTGGTCAAGCCAGGCGGCCAGGGGCGTCTGGACATGCCCATCAGTCTGTTGTCCAACCAGATTCCCCTCCACCTGTCGCTCCATGTGCTGCATGGACGGCGACCCGGCCCGGTGCTCTTTCTCAGTGCCGCCGTGCATGGCGATGAAATTATCGGCGTGGAGATTATTCAACGGTTGCGCCGTCTGCAAATTTTGCGGCATCTGCGGGGCACCCTGCTCTGTATTCCCATCGTCAATGTCCACGGTTTTATCGCCCACACACGCTATCTGCCCGACCGACGGGATTTGAATCGCTCGTTCCCCGGCAGTGCAACGGGATCCCTGGCAGCGCAACTGGCCCATCTGTTCGTGCAGGAGGTGGTCAGCCGCAGCCACTATGGCATCGATATCCATTCCGCCACGATGCATCGCCGCAACCTGCCACAAATTCGCATTGCCCCGGACAATGCCACCCTGCGGCAGATGGCGATCGCCTTTCAGGCTCCCATCATCATCGAGGCCCCCCTGCGCCCCGGCTCCATGCGGGAAGCAGCCCAGGCCCGGGGGGTGGAGGTGCTGCTCTTTGAAGCGGGGGAGGGATTGCGCCTGGACGAGGGAAGTATACGGATCGGGGTGCGCGGCATCGTGGGAGTGATGCGCAGTCTGGGCATGCTGCCCCCGGCGAAGGAAAAATCGGGGGGATTGCCCCGGTCAGACCCGATATTTTCACAAAAAAGCCAATGGATCCGGGCACCCATGAGCGGACTGCTGAAAAGCGGCAGCAGCATCGGCGATGTTGTCAGCGGTCAGGATCTGCTGGGAGTGGTCGCCGACCCCATCGGTGACACCTGTTGGGAGGTGCGCGCCAACCAGTCGGGATTGATCATCGGACGGACCGAGTTGCCGGTGGTCAATCAGGGGGATGCCCTCTTCCACATCGCCCTGGCCCCCAGGGCGGAACCGCTGAGCAGCGACCCGTTGTTGGATGAGGATGAAATTGTTTGACCGTCACAGTCAAAAAGGTGTCGACCCCCTCCTCTCCATCGCCAGAACCTCCCTCAAAACCGCCGCCTTGCCTGCACGGCTCTCCTCCACCAACTCCACACCATTCCAAGCTTTTTTGCGATCTTCTCTCCCGTTAAAGTCAGTTGGCACAACCATTGCTTCCCTTAACGCATCCATGCGTCGCTGTCACAACACCGTCGGTCGCGCTGGTACGTCATTTACTTGATTCAATGAGTGCAGAGTGGGAGCAAAGCAAATAATGAGTAATGTAATTGGAATTGATCTTGGCACAACCAACACCTGCGTTGCCATCCTGGATGGCGGCCAGCCCCGTGTGCTCGTCAACAGCGAGGGCAGCCGGACCACCCCCTCCATGGTGGCCTTCGGCCAGAATGGCCAGCTCCTGGTGGGACAGGCCGCCAAACGGCAGATGGTGACCAATGCGGAAAACACCCTGTTGGCCATCAAACGCCTCATGGGACGCCGTTATGACGATCCCGTCGCCCAGGATTTCAAAAAGCGGGTCTCCTTTGCCGTCGAAGCTGCCGACAATGGGGATGCCTGGGCCAGAGCCGGAGGCAAACAGATGAGCCCCGCCGAGGTCTCTGCCCTGGTGCTGCAAAAGATGAAACAGACGGCAGAAACCTTTTTGGGAGAAACAGTGACCCAGGCGGTCATCACCGTGCCCGCCTATTTCAACGATGCCCAACGGCAGGCCACCCGGGATGCGGGGCGTATTGCCGGTCTGGAGGTGTTGCGCATCGTCAACGAACCGACGGCTGCCGCCCTGGCCTTTGGCCTGGAAAAAAAGGAAGGCAAAGTGGTGGCTGTCTATGATCTGGGAGGCGGCACCTTTGACATTTCCATCCTGGAGATCCGGGATGGCCTCTTCCAGGTCAAGGCCACCAATGGCGATACCCACCTGGGTGGGGTGGATTTTGATCAATGTGTCATCAACGATATCGTTGCCCGCTTTGAGCAGGAGCAGGGCATCGACCTGCGCCAGGAGCGTCTGGCCATGCAGCGCATTCGGGAAGCGGCGGAAAATGCCCGCATCGAGCTCTCCACGGTTCTGCAGACCGATATCAACCTGCCCTTCATCCATACCGATGCCGAGGGCCCCAAACATCTCAGCCAACATTTCAGCCGGGCCCGTTTGGAAGCGTTGGTGGATGGTCTGATTCAGCGGAGCCTGGCACCCTGTCAGGCCGCCTTGCAAGATGCCGGTCTCTCCGTCACCGCCATCGATGAGGTGATCCTGGTGGGCGGCATGACCCGGATGCCCAAGGTGCAACAGGCGGTCGCGGAGCTGTTTGGCCGGCAACCCCACCGTGGCGTCAATCCCGATGAAGTGGTGGCCATGGGAGCTGCCGTACAGGCCGGGGTGTTGAGCGGTGAGTTGCAGGATGTCATCCTGTTGGATGTCACCCCGTTCTCCCTGGGCATTCGCACCAAGGGCGGCGGTTTTTCCAAACTGATCCAAAAAAATGAGCCGATTCCCTGCAAGATGACCAAAACCTTCACCACGGTGCAAAACTGGCAGACCCGGGTGACGGTGATGGTCGCCCAGGGGGAGGCGGAGCAGTTTGCGGACAATCGTTTGCTGGGTGAGTTTGAACTGGAAGGATTGCCCCTGGCCATGCGGGGTGTACCGCGCATCGATGTCACCTTTGCCGTGGATGTGGATGGTTTGGTGAAAGTATCGGCTCAAGACAAGGAGAGCGGTTTGCAGCGCTCCCTGCGGGTCACCATCGCCGGCGGTCTGACGGAGGAGGATCTGCAGCGGTTGACACAGGAGAACGCGGTGCGCGCCCAGGAGGAGGTGCAGCAGTTGGCCCTGTTGGCCATCAACAACAAGGCGGAAGCCCTGTTGGACTGCTCCAGTCAACTGATCGCCGACCATGGCGAACATCTGGAGGAGCATGTTGTCAAGCATATCAGCGTGTTCATGGCGGATCTCCGTTCGGCGGTGCATCTGGGCAAGACGCAGGGGCTCTCATGCCATCCGGATCAGATTGTCTCTTTGACGGAAAAGCTCCAGGAGTGGTACGGAGAGGCGTTGAACACCGTGCGCAGCCAGGAGGTGTTGGCCCTGGAGGCCCCGCACCGCACGGATGCGGTGCCCCCTGTGGCAGAAGAGCGCGCACATGCAGCAGAAGAGAGCCTGGATATGGATGCGGCGGAAGAGAACCTGGATATGGATGCGGC
>JADGCE010000046.1:7699-16113 GCA_015229095.1 Magnetococcales bacterium
CCACCGGGGCTTCGCCCCGAACCCCACCAGGGCTCTGCCCTGGACCCGCCAGGGGGGTGACCCCCCTGGACCCGCGATCCTTTATATTCTTACCGATTGCAATGTTTTCCGCAACGCCTGGGCACCCTGATTCATCGATTCCACCCGTTCCACAACCGGTTGGCTCAAACTGCTCAGCACCCGCACCGACTCCTCGATCTGCAACAAGGTATCCGCCAATTCCTCCGGCAACTGTGCCGCCTGCAAGGTCTGCAAACTCTCATGCAGGACTTGGGTACTGTCCTCCAGGGTCATGGCCGTATTGGCAAACTCCTCCGCCGACCAGTCCAGGGTCTTGGTATGCACCGACAGGCTGTTGACCATCTCGGCCAGGGTCAGCTTCATGCGTGAAAAGGCGAGAGAGATCATGCCGAATTCCACAAACCGGGTGGTGAGAGAGGGAGTGGGCGCCAGATCCAGCTGCATGATGCGCTCCACCTCTTTGCCCAAATGGGTCAGGGGATTGGTGATCAAACGGCCAATCATGATGCCCGCCGCCAGCATGAAGCCGATACTGGCCAGGGCGATCAACAGGCTTTGGCGCATCTCCTGTTTGATGCTCCCCAGAAAATCATCCTCAGGAATCACCACCCCCACCGTCCAGTTCAGCCCCATTTCTGCAGCAAAGGGTTTGTAAAAACCATAATAGTTCTGGCCGTCCACGGGAAAGGTGATCACCCGCTCTTTCGGCAGGGTGAAGGGTTGCTGCTCGTTGAGGGCCAATTCGGCGCGTATGGCGGCATAGGAGGCACGCACCAGGGGATCGCCGATCTTGCTGACATGATTCAAACGCACCGCGTCGCTTTTGGTATCCGATTTTTCCAACACCTCCGTATAGTCCGGCAACCCCACGGTCTCGCCCTTGTCGTTCAGAATGAAGGCCCGTCCATTTTGCATGATCTCCATGTCGCGCAAAAAGAGCGAAACGGCCTGGAGGCTGATGTCAATACCACTGACCCCCACCAACTCTCCGCCCCGGAGCACCGGAGCCGAGACCGTAATACCCACCTGACGGGAGGTCACCCCCTTGTATTTTTCCTCCCAGGCATAGACATCGGTCCAAAAAAGCTTTTTCTGATCCCTGGCCCCGACATACCAGGGACGCAGACGGGGATCATAAATTTTCAGCGGATCCCGCTCACCCGGCACCAGTCGTGCCTCTCCCTGTACCACTTCCTGTTCATACCACTGGGTCTCCAAGTAGGGTGCCAGCTCCGCCGCCAGCGCCACTTTTTCCTGCTCGCTGTTTTTGGGCAGCTTGGCCAATTTTTCCAGTGCCTGTTTACTGTCGGGCGCGTCATTCTTGCGGGTGATCACCCGGACATGGATGGTGCCATCCTGTTCCCGCTTGTTCAACCAGTGGTTGCCCTGCTGGTCCCCGTAATAGACCAGGCCGAAATAGGGAAACAGTTCCAGCTGCCCCCGGCTGGTACGATTGAAGGTATTCAGAAAATTCACGCCACTCCCCACCATCTCCCGTGGAGCGCGCCGGGCACCCTCCCCAGCGGAGGAGCGGGCGCCATCCACCACCTCCTGCACCTTGCCGATCAGTTGGGAAACCAGCAGACCGGACTGGGCCATCCGTTGGCTGAAGTGGTCCTGGCCACCCGACTGCCATGCCAGCGCGTTGACCTGTACCATATGGGCGGCGGAGTCGAGATAATAACTGGTTTTTTCCACCACCCGCTGGCTCACCCGCGTCATCACCTCCTCAGCCAGGGCCTCGATGGAATGGGTGGCCGAATGGTTGGTGATAAAGATGATCAGCAGGGAGACCACGCTGATCAGCAGGCAGAAGATGACCGGCAAAAAATTGCGCAGGCGGACACGAAAGCCGGTGGCTGCGGCACGCCGGTTGGCAGGGGAATCGGCGGATTCAAGGGTGTCGGACATGAGTGTTTGCACCTTAATTTTCAAGCATTTTTGATAAATTAGCGCAGCAGTTTGCTGCGTCTTTCCGTGTTGCTTTTCTGCACATGAGAGACCAATTGACCCAGCTCCTGGGCGCGTTGTGGCGTGGGCGCCGCAAACAGCACACGAAACATCTGCTCGCCCTCCTTGGGATAGGAGCCCAAAACCGTGGCATCCGTCTCAACTTTTCCCTCCGGGTAGACAATCGTCAAACCCACCTGGGAATGGTCGGCAATGTTGGGGACGGCGCCTGTTCCGTAAAAGGCTGCCCCCTTGCTGCTGATGTTATGAAATTTGGCCTCAAAAACAATACCGGAAGGCCGGACAACGGACAATACGACGGCGAGGCTCCGCTCCACCTGGGCACGCACCATCGCCCGCCGTTCTCTCTTTTGGCGCAGCGTTTTGGGAAAGGCCAAACAAATTTTCCGGGCCGGGGTAACCTGCACCAGGGTGGTGACACACCCCAGCAGATAGGATCGGCTGGCAAACTCCAGGCGAATCTCTCCCGCACTGCGAATTTTCAGGTTGCCGATAGGGGGCTCCAGGGGGGCCAACAGCAGATAGCGCCCCTCTTCCAGATAACACTTGCTCTTCGCCTCCTCTCTGTCGTCATTTTCCAGCACCTCCCATTCAAAATGGGAGGAAAACGTGCCGCTGCTCATGAAAAGCTGCACGAGCAGCCTCCCCTCCAACACCTCGACAATCGGCGGCACCATATCGGGAAGGGCATCCAGAACCACTTCCCGAACCAGCTCGACGACGGGAGCGGATTCCGCTGGCTTTTTCTTGAACAGACCGAAGAGACCTTTTTCTTCCGCCATGGCCTTTTTTTACCTCGCCCGCGCACCGTGCGCCGTATGCCCCTCAGCCTGCGCCACAACCATTCCCTGCTCTCCGCTGGACAAACGCCGAGGAGTCACTGCAACGTCCGTTTGCGTCTCTGGATGTTTTCCCTCTGCACATAACTGACCAACGCATTGATATCTCTTGACGTTTGTTGGTCCGCCACCAGGAATTGGGAGCGAAAAATATGTTCTCCGTCTTTGGGAAAGGATCCCACCACCACGGCCTCCACCTCCAGCTTGCCATCCGGATAGGTGATCGCCATGGTGACTCGGGCATGGTCGGCGATTTTGGGGATGGCCCCCGTGGCACAGAAGGCCGACCCCCCTGAACTGATGTCACGAAACTGGGCCTCAAAGACGATACCGGAAGGACGGATGACGGAGGCCACGATCGGCATGTTGCGGGCCACCGGCACCCGCACAGCCAACCGTTGCTGGGGTTTTTGGCGCATGCTTCTGGGAAAGACCAGGCGAATTTTGCGGGCCGGGGTGATCTGCTCCAGGGTGGTCGTACACTCCAGCAGGTGATATTTGGAGGTCAACTCCAGGTGAACCTCCTTGGCATTGCGAATTTTCAGGTTGCCGATGGGGGGGTCCAGAGGAGCCAGCAGCAAAAATTTGCTCTCCTCCAGATAGGCACGGCTCTCCACGACAAACCCCGACTCGCTCTCCAGCAGTTCCCATTCAAAATGGGAATAGTACCAGAAAGGGGTGTCACCCAACATGACCCGGATGGGCAGCTTTTCTTCCAAAACCGTGATAAACAGGGGCACCATCGCCGGTATGGCCTGGGTGGGCCCCTCCTTGGGGGCGACAACGGCGGCGGCAGGCGGCGGCTCCTCGGCCTTTTTTTTGAACAGCCCAAAAAACCCTTTTTCCGGTTTCTCTTCCGTCACAGCCATCTTCTTTCAACCCTCACCCGTATCACTCCCCGCCCCTGTCGAACGGCTCCCCCCTGCCGGCAAGCCATGGATTCCTCCCTGGCCTCTCCCTACCCCACCTCTGCACTCCGTTCCACCTCAAATCCGGCATCAACGATCATGGCCATCACCTCCTCCGTGCTTTGGCCCGTGGTGTTCAGATAGCCGGCACTGAACAGGGCATTGGCGGGATAGAAAAGCAGGGGTGACAGGGAACGCATATGCACCTCCCGTCCGCCGGCGGCACGCAATTCGGCGTCCGGATTTAAAAACCGAAAGAGACACAGAACCCGCAAACAGCGTTCCGGCGTCAGGGCAGGTTCCACCACCCCCATGCGATTGCCTGGGATATGGACATAAAAATTGACCGGAATGGAGCGGGCCTGCAACTGGCGCAGGCTGTTGGCCACAGTCCACAAATCCGCATCGGACTCTCCCATGCCCACAATCAACCCGCTGCACACCTCCAGACCCACCCTGCGGGCCGTTTGCAGGGTGGCCAGGCGATCCTGATAGGTGTGGGTATGGCAGAGGGTGCCATAATGGCCTTCCGCCGTGTTCAGGTTGTGGTTGTAGCGGTCCAACCCTGCATTTTTCAAGGCCAGTGCCATCTCCTGGTCGATAAAACCGGCAGAGAGGCAGACCTCCATCGGCCAGCGCGCCTTGATGCGGCGGACCAGACTGGCCATCTGGACAACCCGTTCTTCGTTGGGACCGCGCCCCGACAGCACCATGCAGTAGCGGTAGGCCCCCGCCTGGCAGGCGGCTTCCGCTTCTGCCAGAATCTCCTCCTCCGACTTGCAGCGATAGGGGGTGATCGGGGCGGTGCTGTCCACCGCCTGGGCACAATAGTGGCAATCTTCCGGGCAATAACCGTTTTGCACATTGTTTAAAATTTGCAGGCGCACCCGCCGGCCAAAATAGTGCCGCCGCACTTGAAAAGCCGCCTGCAACAGCAGCAGCAGTTCCAGAGAGTCATCGTGCAACACGCGCACGCCCTCTTCCAGGCTCAGGGCAACGCCCCGCAGGGCATTGCTGGCCAGGCTATGATAAAAATCAATATTTTCAGCGCTCATCATCCATGACTATCCTCGACAAAACATCCAAAAACAACCCATTTTCTGACATAGATCCTTTTGTTTGGGCCATTCCTGGGGGAGGCGGTGAACCGCCTCCCCCAGACCCCCTCCACCCTTTTTTTTCAATAATTTTTTACTATTAGGGGTCCAGGGGGATGATCCCCCTGGTGGGGTCCAGGGGCAAAGCCCCTTCCTGCATCGCAGTGTACACCCGACGGGCGGGTTGGAAACGGATTTTTGTGCCACAACACAGCACAAACAGGCCAACACGCCAGAAAACCCGGCCCAGGGCCGGGCAAAAAGCCCGCAAAAAGAGGCCGAACCTCTCAAACCACATTGCAAAATTCTACCACTTGTTCTAGCTTGACTGCAACGTTGACCTCGACGATGGGAAACCATCCAGGAGAAACTCCTGATATGTGGATTGAAATCGGGCACTTTGCCGCCATTCTCGCTTTTTTGCTGGCCATCACCCAGGCGGGCGCCGCCCTGGTGGGTGTCACTCTGGCACGGCCTGCCTGGGTTCGTGTGGGCATGCGGGCCGCCTTTTTGATCTTCGCCCTGCTGACCCTGGCAGGGGGAACCCTGGAATATGCCTTTCTCTCCCACGATTTTTCCGTGCGTTATGTGGCCGAGCACGCCTCCCTGGAGCTGCCTGTCTTTTATCTGGCCACCGCCCTGTGGGGGGGACACGAGGGCTCTCTGCTGCTGTGGGCCTGGCTCCTGGCTCTCTACAATGCCATGACCGTCTGGCGGCACTGGTCCACCCACGCCCGTTCCATGCCGTGGATTTTGGTCATTCTCGGCACGGTCTTGACCGGGTTCTTGATCCTGATCCTCTTTCTCTCCAGCCCCTTCGACCGTCTGATCCCCCCCCCGGCCAATGGTCGGGATCTCAATCCCCTGCTGCAGGATCCGGGCATGGTCTTTCATCCGCCCTTCCTCTACATGGGCTATGTCGGCTTTGCCATCCCCTACGCCTTCGCCATGGCCGCCCTGATCGTCGGGCAAACCAGTGAAGAGTGGATCCTCGCCACCCGACGCTGGACCCTCTTTGCCTGGCTCTCCCTGACGGTGGGCATTGTGTTCGGCGGCTATTGGGCCTATTACGAGCTGGGATGGGGCGGCTACTGGGCCTGGGATCCGGTGGAAAATGCCTCCTTCATGCCCTGGCTGACCGCGACCGCCTTCCTCCATTCGGTCATGGTCCAGGAGAGGCGGGGCATCTTTAAAACCTGGAATATTTTCCTGATCATCACCACCTTCGCCCTCTCACTGCTGGGCACCTTTCTGGTGCGCTCCGGGGTGCTCTCTTCCGTGCATGCCTTTGCCAGTGATCCGCAACGAGGGGTCTACATTCTCCTCTTCATGAGCGTGGTGCTGCTCTTCTCCTTCGGCACCCTGGTGCTGCGCTCCAACCTGCTGCGCACGGAGATCCATCTGGAAAGCAATCTTTCCAAAGAGGCCGCCTTTCTCTTCAACAACCTGCTGCTGGTGGTCGCCTCCCTGACCGTTCTGTTGGGCACCCTCTACCCCCTGGCGGTGGAAACCCTTTCCAATGCCAAGGTCTCCGTGGGCGCGCCCTACTACAATAAAATATTCATCCCGATTCTGCTGGGCACCCTGCTGCTGATGGGCATCAGTCCCCTGCTGGCGTGGCGTCGCACCACAGGATCCCGGTTGCACCGCCTGCTGCCCCTGCCCCTGCTCCTGGGGTTGGGTGGCATCGGAACGGCATTCTGGTTTCAGGTCTCCCACCCCTACGGATGGATTGCTCTGATTTTATTGTGTTTTATTATGGGAACCCACCTTCTGGACGTGGTACACGGGGTGACAGCCCGGCGAGCCGCCCGCGCCAAAACAGCCGGTGCCGCTCCCCTCCCCCTCTGGGCCGCCCTGCTGCAACTGTTCAGTCGCAACAAACGGCGCTATGGAGGTTTGACGGTTCATCTGGGCATCGTGGTGATGAGCGTGGGGTTTATCGGCTCCGGGCTTTTTCAACAGGAGCGGGATCTGCTCCTCTCGCCAGGAGACTCGGTCACCCTGGGGTCATGGACCTTGACCCTGGAGTCGGTGGGCAAGGCCGCCAAACACAACTGGACCGCCCTGGAAGCGGTGGTACGGGCGGAACGTGAGGGTGAAAGCGTGCTCCTGCGTCCGCAAAAGCGCTCCTATGGCAAAATGAGTCAACCCACCACCGAGGCGGCCATTCATACCACTTGGCGGGAGGATCTCTATATCGTGCTGGGGGATACGGTCAAGGAGAACACCTGGAATTTTCGCATCTATCGCAACCCGCTGATCGTCTGGATCTGGTGGGGAACCGGCCTGATGGCCTTTGGGGCGCTCTTTGCCATGTTGCAGGGGAGGCGCCCGTCATGAGGCGCGGTCATCCATGAAAACCCTTTGGAAAGGCATCCTGTTGCTGGCCATTATGGCCATCCTGACCCTGTTTGCCCTGGGACTGGGCAACGATCCCAGGGTGATCCCTTCGCCCCTGATCAACCGCCCCGCATCGCCCTTTACGGCCACCGATCTGGATGACCAACCCATCGCCCTGGCCGACTATCGGGGCAAGTGGGTGTTGGTCAATTTTTGGGGCTCCTGGTGTGTCAGTTGTGTCGCCGAACACCCCTATCTGTTGGAACTGGCCAAAAAAGTGCGCGACCGCAACGATTTTGTCCTCGTGGGAGTCGATTTCAGAGACAGCAAGGAGGGTGCCAAGCGGTTTTTGGCCCGTCATGGCAACCCCGGCTATCGGCATGTCTTTGACCCAGGCCAAAAGATTGCCATCGACTGGGGGGTGTATGGCGCGCCGGAATCCTATCTGGTGGATCCCCAGGGCATGATACGGCTCAAACAGACCGGTCCCCTCTATCCGGGTTGGTTTGAAAAAATGGCCCTGCCCATCATGCAATCCAGTCAGAAAGGCTCCCCATGAAATATATTGTTTTTTATCTCCTGCTGGCGGTGAGCGTGCTGTGGGGCCCTGGTGCGGCCCAGGCTGTGCAACGGGAGGAGGATCCCAGCGAGGCGATGGTGAGAAAGATTGCCAAGGATCTGCGTTGCGCCGTTTGCCAGAATCAGTCGGTCTATGAATCCAATTCGGAGCTGGCCAAGGATATGCTGGTCGTCATCCGGGACAAGGTGCGGGCAGGCGAGGAAGAGGCCAGGATTCGTGACTATTTTTTCCAGCGTTACGGGGATTATATCTATCTGGAACCCACAGGAGAGGGCAAAAACAAAATTTTATGGTGGGTTCCTGTGCTGGGGTTGTCGATGGGAGGGGTAGGGCTGTGGTTTGCCCTGACCCGTTGGAAACGCTCCCTCGCGCCCACAGAGACCGGCAGCCCGGAGGTCACGGAAGCGGTCAAAACGCGCATCCAACAGGCGTTGGATCGGGTGGAGGTGTGACCCCCTTTCGGAGAGGCTCCGCCGGGCATGCAGTCATGTTGTACCCTTTTCAATCGTGATGGTTTTATACCAAGGAGAACCCGATGACAGAGCAAGACAACACCACTCCAGAAGAGCCACAGAGTACGGAGGTCAAAGAGCCCAAGATGGCCAAAGAGCATAAAGAACCCAAAGAAGCCAAAGAGCATAAAGAGGCCAAAGAG
>JADGCE010000046.1:16213-17832 GCA_015229095.1 Magnetococcales bacterium
AAAGAGGCCAAAGAGCATAAAGAGCCCAAAGAGGCCAAAGGCAAAGCAGAAGCCAGCGAGTCGCCGCGCCCGTTCCCGTTCAGCATCGATGAGAAAACGGGAAAACGGAAAAAGCTCCCGAAAATGAGCGAGGAGGCCTATCTCAAAGAGCTCTCCAGGCTGCACATTGAGCTGGTCAAACTGCAGGAGTGGGTCAGGGTCAAGGGGTTGAAGGTTGTTGTTCTCTTTGAGGGACGTGACGCAGCGGGCAAGGGTGGGGTCATCAAACGCATCACCGAGCCGTTAAGTCCCCGGATTGCGCGGGTGGTGGCGTTGGGAACCCCCACCGAGCGGGAAAAGACCCAGTGGTATTTTCAACGGTATGTTCCCCATTTGCCGGCCGCTGGCGAGATGGTGCTCTTTGACCGGAGCTGGTACAACCGCGCCGGCGTGGAGCGGGTGATGGGGTTCTGCACGGAAGAGGAATATCAGGAATTTTTGCGCTCTTGTCCGGAGTTTGAACGGATGCTGGTGCGTTCCGGCATCATTCTCATCAAATACTGGTTTTCCGTGAGCGATGATGAGCAGGAGCGCCGCTTTGTGGGGCGCACCAAGGATCCCACCAAGCAGTGGAAGGTCAGCCCCATGGATCTGGAATCCCGGCTGCGTTGGGAGGATTATTCCCGGGCCAAGGATGCCATGTTTGCCTACACGGATATCAAACAGGTGCCCTGGTATGTGGTGGATGCAGACATCAAGACCCATGCCCGTCTCAACTGCATCAGCCATCTCCTGAGCATGATCCCGTATGAGGATTTGCTGACCACCAAGGAGCCCGTCAAGCTGCCACCCCGCAAAAAGGGTTCCGGCTATGTGCGGCCACCCATCGATGAGCAGACCTGGGTGCCCTACAAATATCACGGCTGATCCCGCCCGCAGGTTTGGCGCGGTCGTTCGTGGGTAGTGCCTGCGGCGGCACCTCGGCAATTTTGCCGGGGTGCCGCTGTTTGTTTGTGGGGCTTTGATTATCGTTTTGGCCACTCCTGGGGGAGGCGGAGAACCGCCTCCCCCAGACCCCCTCCGCCCTTTTTTTTCAATCGTTTTTTACCATGGTCCAAAGAGTATCAAAAGCGTTGACAGCCTCTCAATGGGTTTCACTCGGCGGGGGGAGCGGATCTTTGTAAATGCGGGGAATGGCTGAGGTTACACCCGTCCTGCTGCGCAGTTGTCGGAGGTTTTTATCGGCCTCCTCCTGCGTCAAAAAGGGGCCGATGCAGGTGCGCAGGGAGGCCTTTCCTTTGACAAACAAGGGTTGCTGAAAGGCAGGCACACCCGCCGCCTGCATCCGTTGCACCATGGCATCAGCCCCCGACTGCTGTTCAAACAGGCCGGTGCAGACAATATGCCGCTCGGCATAGAGGCGCAGGGCCCGATCGATGGCGGTGTTGTTGGGATCCTGACGTTGTGCCTGCTGCAATTTGTGCAGTGCCTCTTTCCCTTCGGGTGGCGGCGCGCTGTCAGGAGGAATGCGGGCCTGTTGCAAATAACGCATCCCCTCCTCCAGCAGGGTGGCCGCACTGACCACAGCCGGAGCAGGTGCCGGAGTGGCCGCACTGACCACAGCCGGAGCAGGCGCCGAA
>JADGCE010000047.1 GCA_015229095.1 Magnetococcales bacterium
CCCTGGTGGGGTCCAGGGGCAAAGCCCCTGGTGGGGTCGGGGGCAAAGCCCCCACCCGCAGCCCAAAACAATGGTCAAGACCGTAACCAACACCTGCCGCGTCGGTTGTCTGTTGCCCTGACTGTTCCACGTGGAACAAAAACCCCTTACAACCGGGCGGCCACCTGGCGGGCGGCCTCGATGGTCTGCTCGATCAGGGCATCGTCATGGGCGATGGAGAGAAAGCCGGCCTCATATTGACTGGGCGCCAGATAGATGCCTGCCTCCAACATGCCGTGAAACCAGCGGTTGAACCGCTGCCCATCGCTCTCCGTCGCCTCGGCAAACTGATTTATCTGGGTGCGTTCTGTGAAAAACAATCCCAACATGGAACCCACCCGCGTGCCCAGATGGGGGATGCCCGCATCCGTCAACACCTGGGAAAGGGCACGACTCAAACGGTGTGCGCGCTGCTCCAGGGTTTCATAAAAACCCGGCTGGCTCAAAATTTCCAGGGTGGCCAATCCCGCCGCCGTCGCCAACGGATTGCCGGAAAGGGTGCCAGCCTGATAAATGGGCCCTGCCGGCGAAATCTGCTCCATGATCTGCCGCGCCCCCCCATAGGCCCCCACCGGCAAACCACCCCCAATCACCTTGCCCAGCGTGGTGATGTCGGGACGCACCCCGTACAACCCTTGCGCACCGCCACGGGCGACCCGAAAACCGGTCATCACCTCATCCAGAATCAGCAGGATGCCATACTGATCGCAGGCCGCCCGCAAGCCGTGCAGATAACCCGGCAGAGGCAACACGCAACCCATGTTACCCGCCACAGGCTCCACAATGATGGCGGCCACCTCATGACCCCGCTCCGCCAACACCGCCTGCAGGGCAGGCAGATCGTTGTAGGGCAGGCTCAGGGTGCTGCGGGCGGTGGCAGCCGGAACCCCCGGTGACGAGGGCACCCCAAAGGTGGCCGCCCCCGAACCCGCTTCCACCAGCAGGCCATCGCTGTGTCCATGGTAACAGCCGGTAAACTTGATGATCAACTCCCGCCCCGTCACCCCCCGCGCCAAACGCACGGCACTCATGCAGGCCTCGGTGCCCGAATTGACCAGGCGAACCATCTCGATGGCCGGCATGCAATCGATAATTTTTTCGGCCAACTGAATTTCCGCCTCTGTGGGCGCCCCAAACGACGATCCCCTGGCCGCCGCCTCCTGCACCGCTGCCACCACCTGGGGATGGGCATGGCCGACGATCATCGGGCCCCAGGAACCTACATAGTCGATATACTGGCGACCATCCGCATCCGTGAGCAGGGCGCCCTGAGCGCTGACAATAAACGGGGGGGTGCCCCCCACCGATTTGAAAGCCCGCACCGGGCTGTTGACGCCCCCCGGAATAATCTGTCGAGCGCGATGGAAAAGTCCCCCGGAACGTGTCATGATAGGCCTCCGTTGTGCAAAAAAGGTTGTTCGTGTGCGACGGTTGGTATACCGTTAGAGAATGGCAGAGAGTGGCGTTCTCAACAAGCCCCTGCCATGCGTTCATCGATTTTCATGCACCGTCCACTCCGGGCGGACAGGGGGAGGGCTGCCATGGCACCACAACAGATTGTCAACATGGACGATATGGACGAGCTGGAGAGCATGCTGGACCAAGGTCTGGATATCCATGTCCGGGACAAGGATGGGTGGACCCCTTTGCATCGAGCAGTTCAGGAAGGGGTGGAGTCCCTGGTGGCGCGCCTCCTGCGGGCAGGCGCCAATGTCCGTCTGGTGGACTCCTACCTGTGGACCCCCCTGCATTGGGCTGTCATCCGGGGCAATGCGGAGATCACCCGCCAACTGCTGGAGGCCGGGGCCGACCCCAAAGTGCCGGACAAGGATCTGGAAACCCCCCTGCACTGGGCCGCCTCCTGGGGCCATGTGGCGGTGGCCGAGTTGCTGGTGGCACGTGGCGCCGATGTCAATGCCCGTGACCGCCACGGGGAGACCCCCCTCTTTCAGGCCGCCCAGGAAGGCAATGACGAAATGGCCCAACGGTTGATCCAATGGGGGGCCAAGGTGGATCTGTGCAGCGTGGAAGGGGGGCCCGCCCTGCACTGTGCCGTCTTCTATGGCCACGAGATGGTCGCTCAGGCCCTGATCGAGGGGGGAGCCGATATCAACCTCCCCAACCGTTCCGGCAAGACCCCCCTGCATTGGGCCGCCATCCGTGGCCGGGCCAATCTGGTGCGCCTGCTGCTGCAAAACGGCGCCAACAAACAGCTGACAGATCGGGAAGGCAAAACCGCTTTGATGTATGCCCACAGCGGGGAGGATGCCTCTGTGCTCGCATTGCTGACAGAATCTCCCTGATCCCCACCGACCCCACCCAAGGAGCTGACCATGCGCCCCATTCCACCCATGCTGCCATCCGACCGCACAACGCCAACACCCCGTCGCCATTCCATCCCATCGGGAGGGGGTGGCACGGCGGCACTCCTCGCGCTGATCCTGGCGCTTGCTCTCTGCCCAACCGGCAGCTTGGCGGCTGAAAAGGCCAAGCCCCGTCCGGCCGCCGCCCAGACCGCCCCCGCCGCCGATCCGGTTCCCCAGGATGTTCCCGAAGAGGTCTCCCGCCGGGATGAAGGCTTTCCCATACCCCGCAAAGGACCGCTGATCTCCGAACTGCGGGAGTCCACCGATCCGGAGAGCAAAATTCCGGAAACCGTCATCCGCCGCTATGAGGATTACAAGGGCAACACGGTCCGGGAATATTTGATCAACGGCATGCTGTTCCAGATCGAGGTGATTCCCACCAGTGGCCCTCCCTACTATCTGATCGATGTGGAGGGTAACGGTCTTTTCCAGGAACGTCATGTGGGCTACCAGCCCCGTCTGGTGGTCCCCCAGTGGGTGCTGTTCCGCTTTTAGCCGGTGAACAGCCCCATTTTTGCCGTTCGAGGCTTTTATGCCTGCAATTTTGCCGTATTGGGGGCGTGGATTCCCTATTGGCCCCTCTATATGTCCCGTCATGGCCATGATGCCGCCGCCATCGGGCTGCTCATCGCCCTCTCCCTGGGGGCCAAGCTTCTTGGCCCCCCCCTGTGGGGGCATCTGGCTGATCGCGGCTCCCGCTACCGGGTGATCGCCGGCAGCTCCTGCGCCGCTTGGCTGGTCTCGCTGCTCTTTTTTCCGGGGGACAACCTGCTCCTGCTGCTGCTGGGCGCCGTGCTCTTCAGCCTGCTGCAAAACGCCCAGCTCTCCCTGGTGGAGGCCACCACTCTGGAGTTGATCGACCGTCACAACGGCCAAAACCCCCACCATCCCCCGCTGGATTATGGCCGCATCCGTCTCTGGGGTTCCTGGGGCTTTATCCTCTTTTCCCTGGGGCTTGGTCCCCTCACGGATCGCTGGGGCATGACCCTGCTGCCCTGGGTGTTGAGCGGCCTGCTGCTGGCCGCCGCCCTCTTCTCCCTGCAATTGCCAGAAGGAGAACGGCACACCCCCTCCCACCTCTCCCCGGCCCTCTTTTCCCTGCCCCATGTCCGTTGGTTTTACCTGGCCGCCCTGCTCATGCAGTTTTCCCACGGGGCCTACTACGGCTTTCTCTCCCTCCACCTGGACAACCACGCCTTTTCCCACGGGGCCATCGGCCTGCTCTGGACCCTTGGGGTGGCTGCAGAGGTGGTGCTGTTGCGCTATTCCGGCCCACTGCTGGCTCGCCTGGGGGTCTCCCGGGTTTTGTCCCTCTCCCTGTTGCTGGCCGTCCTGCGCTGGACGCTGTACACCCTCCCACCCAGTTGGCCGCTCCTGCTGGCGGGGCAACTGTTGCACGCCTTCACCTTTGGCTCCTTCCATGTGGCCGCCGTGCGGCGCACCTTCTCCATGGCCCCCCAGGCCAGCCGGGCCACCGCCCAGGCCTGGTATACCGCCCTCTCCTTTGGCCTGGGGGGAGGCATCGGCATTTTACTCTGTGGCAACCTCTATGATAGCATCGGCGCCGAGCTGCTGTTTGCCATCATGGCCGCCGGAGCCACCCTGGGCTGGCTGGCCATGCAGCGCGCCTCCCGCCTGTTTGCAGCATTCTGAAGCGAGGAACAGACCCGACCATGACCACTCTGCCGTTATCCCGTTCCCATCTGCGTGCCATGCTGCGTCTGATGCGCGCCCTCTATCGTCTGCAGCGGTTGCCCGCCTACCGGCAGCAGTTGGCCGCCCGGTTGCCCGCCGTGGCCCGCTTCGATCCCGGCCACGATTCGGTCATGATGGGCTACGATTTTCATCTCACCGCCAACGGCCCCCGCCTGATCGAGGTCAATACCAATGCGGGCGGGGCCTTGCTGGCCCAAAGGGCCTACCGGCCAGATTTTCCCTCCGATCTCCCAGGGCCCCAGTATCGCCCCCTGACCCAACTGCTGGAAAGCTTTTTCCAAGAGATGCGCCTGTTCAGCAGGGGGCGGCAGACAAAACCGGAACGGCTGGTCATTCTGGATGAAGAGCCGGAAAAACAGTATCTTGCCGAAGAGATGGAGCTGCTCTGCACCCTGTTCAACCGCCAGGGGATCGCCGCTGCCCTGGCCGATCCCCGGCAGTTGCAGCCGCAGAGAGAGGGGATCCACTACCAGGGCCAGCGGGTGGATCTGATCTACAACCGCCATTGCGATTTTTATCTGGAGAGCGCGCCCATGGCCGCCGTGCGCGCCGCCTATCTGGCGGGCCACATCTGCCTCACCCCCAACCCGCACACCTACGCCCTGCTGGCCGACAAACGGCGGATGATCCTCTGGTCGGACCCCGCCGCCCTGGCCGCCCTGGGGGTGGCGCAGAGCGACCGGGAGATACTCCAGGAGATGGTTCCCCTCTGTCGCCTGCTGGCCGACCTTGACCCCGTCGCATTGTGGACCACCCGCAAACAATGGGTTTTCAAGCCCGTCACCGCCTTTGGCAGTCGCGGGGTATTGCTGGGAGACAGCATCTCCCGGCAACGCTTTCAGGCCCTGGATCCCCATACCACCCTGGTGCAACAATTTATTCCCCCCACCCTGCTGCCCGACAGGGGCATGAAGGTGGATTGGCGGTTATTTGTCTATCAAAACAAACTTTTGGGCGTAGCGCCCCGCGTTTACCAGGGACAAGTCACCAACTTTCGTTCCCCCGGCAGCGGCTATGCCACCGTGCGACTGCTGCCCTAAAAAAATCTCTGCGATGCTTTGCCCTGCCCTTGGGGAAAATGGTAGAATGAAAGTCAGGTGGTGCCGATTCCCCGCCCGGCCAACCGCTCTGCGGGAAGGGCGGTCCCCCTTTTCCCCCACACCCAGGAGTGTACAGAATCATGAATGCGCCGGAGAAATCCAAGGAAACCGCAGAATTCCAGGTGGAAAGCCCCTTGGCCGTTTTTGCGGCCTACAGCCAGGAGGAGTTGCGCCGCTGCCGCGATACGGAAGCCCACTATGACACCGCCCTCCATCAGGAAGCGGTGGCGTTGGTCACGGAACGTCTCAAAGCCAGTCTCGGCGGCAGCGTTCTGAAGAGGAAGGCATCATGATCATTCAATCCATACAGGCAGAAAACCTTTTCAAATACAAAACCCTCTCCCTCTCCGGGCTGGCCGGCGCCAGGCGCATTCTGCTGAGCGGCGCCAACGAGTCGGGCAAAACCGCCATCGTCGAAACCATCTGTCTGGGGCTGTTTGGCCGCACAACAGCCCTGGAGCCCCAACAACTGGGCAAGGCGGTCAAATGGGGCGAACAGCATGGCTCCGTCACCATCACCTTCCTGGGGGCCGACGAGCAAAGCTATACCGTTTACCGCCACCTGGAAAGCGGCGGCCTCTGCCAGGCCAGTTTGAGCCGTGCCGGCCTTGCCGAACCTCTGGCCAAAGGGGTGGAGGCGGTGGATCAGGCTCTGCACGCCCTGATCGGTTTCCGTTTTCACCCTTTCGTGGAGACCCTCTTTTTGTCCCAGCACAGCCATTCCGGCTCCGCCCGGGAGGAGACCATCCAGGCCCTGGCCGGGGTGGCGGATCTGGATGGCCTGGCCCAGACGTTGACGCGGGAGATCGACAGCCTGCAGGAGCAGGTGAGCGAGGGTGAGCAGCAGACGGCGGCCTTGCAGGAGCAACTGCGGGTTCTGAACCTGCAAGAAGAGGCACTGGGTCGCCTGGAGGCGCAGCAGCGCACCGCCCAGGCGCGGGTGGAGGCCATCGACGCCGAGCAAGCCCGCTGGCAGACGTTTGCCAACGAGTTGCAGGAGGGGGCGGCCCAGGTTGAAAATGCGGGTCATCGCCTGTTGCAGTGCAACATAGAGAGCCACATGGACAGCTGGCAGAGCCGCAGCAAGGCCCTGGGGGAGGCGTTGCAGGGGCTGGATGGGATCTGCCGGAAAAATCAGGTGGAGATGGATGCGGGCCCCGGCACGGAGTTGCGCCCTGCCCTGACGGGTTTGCGCAACCGTTTGTCCCAGGGGACGGCAATCCTGGCGGAGTCTGCCCGGCACCGCTATGAACTGGCCCTCTGGGTAGGGGAAATTCCCTGCAAGCCGGAGGATACGGAGCGGGAGACTCTGCAAAAAAGTCAGGCCGCCTTGCAGGAGCAGGGCCTCCTCTGCGCCCGGAAGCAAAAACGGGCCCGGATGACCATCCTGATGTCGCTGCTGGTGGCCCTGGTGGTGGGGGGAGCGGCGGGCATATTGCATTGGCAGGGGGGCACGGCACTGGCCCAGTCGGTGGCTGCACTCCTGAAGGGGCTTTATGCCGGTTGGGATCCCTCCCTGGTCCCCCTGCTCTTTGTCGGTGCGGGCGCGACCCTGTTGCTGGCGATCAACGATGTGGGGCGCTCTTTCGGCCTGCGGCGTACCATGACGGCCATTGAGCAGGATCTGGAGGTGTTGGCGGAGCGGGGGGAGGCCGCACGGGAGATGATCCAGGGCATGGACCGGGCGGCCCAGGAACCGCTGCCCCGGCAGGTGGCCATTCTGACACGGTTGGCGACGGGAGAAAAGTGGCAGGAGGATTTGACCCAGTGGGCCAAGGCCGCCGGGGAGCCTTTGCTGACCGAGGAGGCCCTGCAGCAGATGCAGGCGCAACTGCGTGGCCATCTGGAGCAGTTCCGGCAGGAGGTCTCTGAAGATGCCGCAGACATCACCGCCCAACAGCAGGCTGCCCATCAGGAACAGCAGGGGCTGGGGGAGGAGATTGTCCGTTTGGAAGCGGAGATTGCCACGGAGCAGGAGCGGCGGCGGCAGGACCATGCATTGCGGGAGCAGTGCCGGGCGTTGGCGGCAGCCGCCCAGGGCCACACCCACCAGATGGCGGTACGGCAGTTGGCCTGCACCTTGCTAAAAGGAGCCTGCCAGGGTTTGTCGATGCGCTTCAATCGGGAGTTGCGGCGTTTTATCACGCGGGCCGCACCCCTTTTCACCCAGGGTCGCTACCAGCATTTGCGTATCGACGATGCCCTGCAGGTGGCGGCCTTTTCCACCCTCAAGAATGATTTTGTGGATTTCAACGAAATTTCCACCGGGGTGCGCTATCAGCTGCTGCTGGCGGTACGCATGGCGTTGGCCCAGGCGATGACCGCCCGTGTGGGATCGGCCCGGCAGTTTGTGGTTCTGGATGAACCCTTTGTCTTTTTTGATCGGCAGCGCGTGCGTGAATCCCTGGATGCCCTGCTGGGTGTCAGTGAGCAGATTACCCAGATCTGGGTAATCTCCCAAAGCTTTGAGGAGGGGATCGACGCGGCGGGAGATCTGCGGGTAAACTGTCGTTGTGAAGAGGAGAGCCTGGTGGTGGAACCGGGTGTGGCGCATTGAACAACTCTCGCTGGCTGATCCTTGCTCTTGCGGTGCTGATCCTGGGTGGGAGTCCGGGAGCGATGGGGCGCGGGAAAGAGGCCGGGGAGCGGGAGCTGATTCGCAGCAAAGGGTCTGACACCCTGTCGGTGCTGGGTGCGCGCTGGGCAGCCGGTTATCAAGCCCAGACGCCGGGTGTCACGGTGGAGCATGTCAGCGGAGGTTCGGGCAGTGGGGTTGCCTCGTTGATCAACGGCCATGTCGAGCTTGCCGCCAGCAGTCGTCCCCTGAAATCTCTGGAGATCCGGCAAATAGTCAGCCGCTCCGGCAAGCAACCAGTGCTGTTTTTGGTAGGACTGGATGCCCTGTCGGTGGTGGTTCACCCCCTCAATCCGCTGCACGGTTTGTCATTGGCGCAGCTGGAGGAGATTTATGGCCGGGACGGGGAGATCCGACGCTGGAAAGATTTGGGGGTCGTGGTGCCCGGTTGTGAAGATCAGGATATTCTGCCGGTCAGCCGCAAAAACAATTCGGGCACCTATTATCTGTTGCGGGAGATCCTGTTCAACCATCAGCGGCATTTCCGGATTGGCATGGCCACCGTGGAAAATTCGACTGCGGTGGTGCAGCGGGTGGCACAGACACCTTGTGCCATTGGCTATGTGGGCATGGGCTTTGTGACAGCCGCTGTCAAAACCTTGTGCATCACCAAGGAGGGTGGTTCGTGCGTGCCACCCACAGCGGCGGCGGCTTTGGAAAAACGCTACCCCCTGGCGCGCCCGCTCTACATGGTGGCCCTGGGACCGCCCAGCAACACGATCAAGCGATATGTGGAGTGGATTCTGGGACCGACCGGGCAGGAAATTTTGAAAAAAACCGGGTTTATTCCGGTGCCCAAGCTGCCGGGAGAGCAGAAGCCGTTTTGATCCAAAGCGGCTTCTGTCCCCAGGCGGGTTATCATGGGGCTGCGACGGCGTCGAGGGCGGCCCGCAGGCGTTTGTCCACCTCCTGGGCAACCGCATCGATTTCGGGATGCTGGATCATCTGGGCCATGGCGGCGGGGTTGATGGTGGCAATCTCCACCCGATCGCCCTGCATCCGCACCACCACGTTGCAGGGCAGCAGGGTGGCGATATCGGGGACAGCGGTCAGGGCCCGCAGGGCCAGAGGGGGATTGCAGGCTCCCAGGATGAGGGTCCGGGGATGCTCCACATCCAGCTTTTTTTTGAGGGTGGCAGAGACATCGATTTCGCAAAGAATGCCAAAGCCCTGGGCGGCCAGGGAGACCCGCAGGGCCTCGACGGTGGCATCGAAAGAGGTATGAACCGGGACGACAATGGCATAATGGGATGCAGTTTCCATGGGGAGTGATCTCCTGGCGTGTTGAGGTAGGTACAAACGCCGACAGGCGGCTTCCCCAGCCTGCTACAAAACGGGCTCCAGGTCAAGAGACGCAGAAGAGGCAGCGGGGCAACAATCAAGCCCAACTAGGGGTCTGTGTTGCCATTGCCGAGTGCGAGACGACGGGCAGCAGGCGGTCGCCCTCGGCGGGGCATATCCAACAACCCCAACACACCGGAGCTTTTAAATCTGTTTTTCCAAAAACGTACAGTATAACCGCTAGTTTGAAAGGAACGGGCAATTTCACGCACCGGTTGCTCTCCAAGAGCGGCCAGCACCATCCGGGCCCGCTCCGCCAACCGCAAGTTGGATTCGCCATCATCCTGTGCCAATACCCGCAGATGTTGCAGTGCCTGGTCATCGGCACCCCCTGGCCCTGCGTCCCTGCACCCCGCCGTGCGCCAGTCGCCACAGGCAATCCGCTCCACGCTGGACTCCTGCCCTGGCAGGCACACCGAAGAGAGAACCATCCATGGCGCGCTGGCCGGTTCGCTGCCCGGTTCGACCGCCAAAAGGTGCTGCACGTAGGCGCGTTGGGCCAAATAACGAGGCGGTTGCGTGCCGGCAGGGCGTTGACTCAGGCAGATTCCCTCCCTGCGCAGCAACCGAAAAACGGCAGTCGTGGGTACGTGGAGACGCATGGCGATGCTGGTCCCACTCCAGCCCTTTCGGCCTGCCGGAGGGGGCCCGTCGAGCAGTTGCAAGACAGCCGCACGAAATTCAGCATCGTACAAAGGCGGACGCCCTCTCCTGGGCTTGTCCAGCAACCCGTTGACCCCGGATCGTGCAAACCGGTCACACCAGGCAGCGACCGCACGGACAGGTGTCTGAAAACGGTTGGCCACAGACTGCCTCGTTTCACCACCGATGCAGGCCAATACCATCCTGGCCCGTTTGATCGGACGCACCCCGGCCGTCTCACTGTACGCCAAGGCGTGCAGCGCCTGTAATGCATCCTTTTGACAGATCATCTTTTTATTTTTTTCAGACATGCTCCCAACCCGTTATCATCCAGCCAAAATGCCGCGCCTCTCCCTCGGCTGTTTCACTGTCAACAAGTGGGCCAGTCGTCTGTTTTTTAAAATAATATTACAATTCAACAAATTGAGACAATACAGGTCAGCGCAGATGGAGAGGCGGGGTGCAGCCATCGATTGCCAAAAAAAAGCGGATGACGCGCAAAAAAACAGATATTTCATTGGGTTGATAAGGTTGTTTCCAGGAGTGTTTGTGCAGAAAAAGCTGCACCCCCCTATTGCCCTCCTGGGGCCTCTTTTTACAGATCCCGTTGTGTATTGAGCAGGCGGCGATTGAGGGATTGTCGGGTGATCCCCAACAAGGCAGCGGCATTGCCCTGATTGCCATCCGTCTGGCGCATGGCCTCCTGGACCAGCCATTGACTGGCCTCTTTCAGGGTGGGCAATCGACCAGGGGCAAGCAACAGAGCGGGGGAGAGCGGCGCTTCCGATTCTGGCTGTGGTGTGGCCGTGCGGGGGAGGGTATCACGTTGTGCGAGGGCCAACGCGCGCACTGCAGTGCGAAACCGGTCCAAAGCCAGGACCGCACCCGTACTGTGACTGGCCACGGCATCGTAGACCAAAGCCCGCAATTCCCGGACATTGCCGGGAAACGGGTAGGCGGAGAGCAGGGAAAAAATTTCTGGCGGCAGCTTGGGCTCTCCCTTGTGCATGGAGTGGGCAGCTTCCCGAACAAAATGGCTCAGCAACATGGGCAGATCTTCCAACCGCTCCCGCAGGGGTGGAATTTCGACACAATGGCTGGAAAGGCGATAAAAAAGATCGGGACGGAAACTGCCCTTGCTCATCTCCCGGCGCAACTCTCGATTGGTTGCGGCAATGATGCGGGCGTGGGACAGCTTGGCCGTATCCGACCCCAGGGGATAGTAGTGCCGGTCCTGGATCAATCGCAACAGCTTGACCTGCGTGGCAGGCGGCAGATCACCGATTTCATCCAGAAACAGCGTTCCCTCCCTGGCTTGGGCGATCAACCCCGGTCGTTCGTTGGCAGCGCCGGTAAAAGCACCCCGGACATGGCCGAACAAAGTATCGGAAAACATGACATCATCCAGCCCCGCCACATTGACAGAGACCATTTTGCCAGGCCGGCCACTGGCCTGATGGGCGGCATGGGCAACCAGCTCCTTGCCTACCCCGGTCTCTCCGGTGATCAGGACGGGCTCAATCGATGCGGAGACCGCCTCCAGATACTGGAATATCGTCAACATGCGGCGGTTTTTGGTGAGAATGGCGGCAAAACAATCAGGGTGCTTCAATTGGCCGGCGAAAAAGGCCGTGCGCAAGGAGCCCACCTGATCACGCAAGGCATGAAGCTCCAACGCCCGTTGGACAGAGGAGACAAAACGACTCTCCTCCACGGGTTTAACCAGATAGTCGAAGGCACCCTCTTTCATGCAGGCGACGGCCTGTTCCACATCCTGGGAGGCGGTTACCACAACAATCGGAATCTCAGGGCGCAGGGCGGTGAGCTGTGCCAGCAATGCCGGACCGGGCAGGTGCGGCATGATCAGATCCAGCAGGATCACCCCGACCGAACGATGCTCCAGCCAGGGAAGCAGTTGGCGGGGATCCGCAAAAGAGACCGTCGGGCCAACGCCGTAACTCTCCAACAAATAGCTGTTGCTGAATAAAATTTCCTCTTCATCATCCACCAGCACGACCGGGATATGTTCCTGTGGGAACCCTGTTTCAAGCATGGCCGCATCCCTCTGATAGAGGCGTTTCCACTCCGTTGCTATTGTCGTGGATTTTCTGCGTGGGGTGCCCCGTCGGGGCACCATCCAGGGGAAGCATAACGGTTATTTTTGTCCCTTCTCCAGGTTTTGACTCCACTTGAATACGTCCCCGGTGATGGTTGACAATCTCCTGCACCAGGGAGAGACCAAGACCCGTGCCACCCGTTTCTGTTCGTGTGGTAAAAAAAGGATCGAAGATGAAGGGTTGAATCTTGGCATCCATCCCGCACCCCTCATCCTCCACGATAATCCGCACCCACTCGTCGGCACAATCTGCCACGACCTGTATGGACCGGGAGCGATCCGACAGGGCGAGCAGGGCATTCATGACCAGATTGATCACCACCTGTTCCAATTGTTGAAAATTTCCCCACACCAGCAGCACTCCGTCCGGGGCACCGGATGCATCCACCCGGGTGGTCAGAGAGTCGGTATGTTTTTTGATTTGATGATCCAACAGGGTGAGTGCCGCATGAACGATCTCTTGCACATCGAGACGATGGCTCATCTTGTCATCATCATTCCGGGTCAACGCCTTCAGGCTGGAGACAATGCCGTTGATACGCTCAGCACTGTGGGTGATGCCGTCGATCAGTCGTGGAATCGCCTCGGAGGCCCGACCAAAAGCCACCCCACCCAAGGTGAATGTATCGGTTGTCTGATGGTAGGCCTGCAGGACAGGGAGGGCATCCTGCCAACTGCGCCTCAGAATGGAGGCGTTGAAGTGGATGGCGTTGTTTGGGTTGTTGATCTCGTGGGCGACTCCGGCAGCCAGGGTGCCCATGGAGGCAAGGCGGGCGTTGCGCAGTGCCTTCAACTCCAGAAAGCGCCGTTCGCTGACGTTGGTGAAGAGCACCATGGCCTCAATCAACTTGTTGTCACGGCGGATGGGGGCAATACGTATCTCCCACCAAAGGGATTTGCCCGTCTGGTAGGAAAACTGGTTGGGTTGCCCGGTCAACAAGACTGTTTTGAATACCGTTTGATAAACATCCAGCAGGTCATCGGGCAACACATCCAGAAAACAACTGCCCTGGGTGAGCAGAGGCCGTTTTGCCTCGTGCCCCAGCAACGGCAAATCCCGGTTGACGGCATGGATGGTACTCATCCGGTCCACAATCAGGACAATATCCGGGCACTGTTCAAAAAACACCCGCAAGGTTGTTTCCGATTTGCCGAGTTCGTCGTACAGTCGGGTGCGTTCGATCAGGGAACGGCGTATCCACTCCAGAAAATAAACCGTGGTCAAGGTCAACAACAATCCCCCCAGCAATACCATCAGCGGGGCATGGGCAAATCCCTCGGCACTGCGGAAATAGGGCGTGGCCGCGCAGGTGATGGACCAGAGACGATCCGCGACGGAAAACTGTTCGGTCAAAAGCAATGTCTGCTGCGACCGCCACGCTTGCCAGGTGCTGGCCGTCACAGTGGAATGCGGGGCGGAACTCAAACGACTATCGTAAAAATCCAGAAATTGCGGGTCAGCGGGATCGGTTTCATCCAACAGCAAAAATTCCACCCCACGCGGTTCCAGAATGCTGATGGACAAACCGGCCAACTGGGCAAGATCGATCCGCCCGACCAGAAAGCCGGCCACCGCTTTCGCCTCCGGATGGGTGGCGGTCGGGGGGGATGCCAATACCGGCAGCACAACAAAGAACGTGTTTCTGGCATCATCACTCCGCCCGACCGCAGCCAATCGGGCCGTCGTTTGCCGGGTCTCGCGTGCGAGTGCCACGCCCGCAAGCACGGCGGGGTTATGGAGCACATCCTCCTCGCTGGGCCCCACGGTCACACCACTGCCCGATGCGGGATGCCAGGTCAGGGAGGAAAGCCAGGGGTGGCGCGCCAGTTGTTGCTCGGCGAGAGCACGAAAATGTGAGGTGTCCATCATTGTGGCCCCGGCCACGACATGGCCCACCATCGTGATGGCGTCGACGGCGTCGGCGATTCCCTTCTGAAAAACACGGTTGCGGTTTTGTGCCACCCATCCAAACTCCGTCTGGAGGTAGGAGCGCATCTGTTGTGCCGTCAATTGCCAGACCAGGCCGGATACCAGGAGACCAAACAGCAGCACCAACCCGGTAACCATGGGATGATCAGGGCGCAGCACACGCTTCAGCAGGGTGGAAAAAGAACGGGACAACGGCATCATGCGTACTATCCAGGGCAAACAAACAGGTTGGGTGGGGTATCGCCTGTGCGCAGCAAATGCTGCGCGCGCCGCAACAAACAATCGACCGTTTTATGTTGATAAATCAGATGATATGCACCTGATCACAGGCGGCACGCCATTTTTTGCTGCACACCACAGGCAACCCTTCTGCCGAACGGATGGGAGTTTAACACATTGAAGTAAAATGGAAAGGTAAAATTCATGCGGGATGGCATGATTCGTGACCTTCCTTCCTGTGTTCGGAGAGTATCGAACAGGGCAATAGTGCACGGACGATTTGCAACGAAGGAGGATGAATCAGCATGGAACAAACGACGACGGGTTCCGCATATCGCTATCTGCTTGCGGTTTGCGGGGTGGCGGCCATTTTCCCCCTTTCCAGGCTCAATCTGGAGGGGGTTGTGCCGCTGATAGCGGGCATTTTGGGTTGTGCTCTGTATGCCGGGGTGCTGTTGCGCATGTCGATCACCCCCTCCTACAGCAGTCGGTTGTGACCGCTGCACCCGGTGCAGTTTTTTAAACGTGGATAATCAGTCAATCAAAAGGATGCAATGAAGATGGGAAACAAGTCACTTTCACTGTTTGGCAACATTCGGTCACTGGAGAACAAGATCAGCGAATTTTTGGACCAGTTGTCTGAAAGCAACATCATGTTTCGGGCCGGTGTGACCGCTTTCCTGGAGGGCGGTGGCGCCAGCAGTGATGCGTTCAAGAAAAAATTGGAACTGGTCAGTGCCATGGAGAGTCGGGCCGATGTGCTGCGGCGGGAAATTGAGGCGGAAATGTTTGAGGAGGCCCTCATTCCTGATTTTCGCGCCGACATTTTGAGCCTGTTGGAAAATCTGGATGAGATCACCAACCACCTGGAAGGGACGCTGATCAATTTTTCCATCGAAAATCCTGAGTTTCTCAAAGATTTGCATGCCGATATCCTGAAACTGCTGGAGAATGTGGCCAACTGCGTGGAGGCGCTGGTGGTCTCGACGCGGGCCTTTTTCCGGGATGTGGGTTCCGTGCGGGATAACAGCCACAAGGTGATGCTCTACGAAAAAGAGGCAGACAAGGTGGTGTTGCCGTTGAAAAGCAGGGTGTTTACCAGTGACCTAGGACTGGACCGCAAGGCGCAGTTGCGCAACTTTATCGACAGTATCGATCGCATTGCCGATATGGCGGAAGATGTGGTGGATATGCTGGCCATCGTGACCATCAGACGGGCGGCCTAGGACAATCTGAGGAGTTACCATGGAAATTGGTGTATTAATATACCTGACCAGCGGCCTCTTTCTGGGCTGGTCGCTGGGGGCCAACGATGCGGCCAACGTCTTCGGTACCGCTGTCGGTACCCGCATGATCAAATTTACCACGGCTGCGCTGATCTGCACCATCTTTGTGATTCTTGGTGCCGTCATCAGCGGAGCAGGGGCCGCGCATACGCTCTCCAAACTGGGTGATGTCAATGCCCTGGGTGGAGCTTTTGTAGCCGCCTTTTCGGCGGCGGCAGTCGTGGCTTGGCTCACCGTGTTGGGGCTGCCAGTCTCCACCACCCAGGCCATCGTCGGAGCCATCATCGGTTGGAACTTTTTTACCGGCATGGCCACAGACTTTACCGTTTTCAAAACCATCATCGGAACCTGGTTTATCAGCCCGGTTTTAACCGCCTTCTTCAGTTATTTCATGTACAAGGGGGTCATGTGGTTTTTGAACCGGCAGCGGTTGCACATCGTGCGCCTGGACGCCATGACGCGGTTGGCTCTGCTGATTGCGGGCGTGTTGGGCTCCTACTCCCTGGGGGCCAATAATATCGCCAATGTCATGGGGGTCTTCATCGGTGCCAATCCCTTCAAGGATTTTTCCTTCGGCGGGCTGTTTGTTTTTACCGGCCTGCAGCAGCTGTTCTTTGTCGGCGGGATTGCCATTTCGGTCGGGATTTATACCTACGGCAAAAAGGTGATGATGACTGTGGGGGACAGTATCGCTCCCCTGACACCGGTGGGCGCCTTCGTGGTGGTGATCGCCACGTCCCTGGTGCTCTTCCTGTTCGCCTCCGAGGATCTGGAATTTTTTCTGGCCTCCCTGGGATTGCCTACCATTCCCCTGGTACCGGTCTCCAGCTCTCAGGCCGTGGTGGGCGGTGTGATCGGGATCGCCTGGATCAAAAACAGAAGAAATATCAAGTGGGGTGTTACCGGGCGGATCGTGGTGGCCTGGATTCAGACTCCCATCGTCTCCGCGCTGTTCAGCTTCGTAATGCTTTTCATCATGCAGAATCTGTTTGGCCAGTCGGTGTTCGAAAAGGTGGAGTTTCAGGTGAGCAAACCAGTGCTTGAGAGACATGCCAAAAAGCTGGATGTCAAATCGTTGGAGAGCTTGGTGGGCAAAACCTACACGACCTCCGGCAGCCTCAAAGCAGAAGTGGATCGATTGCTGCCGGTGGCGGAATACAAAGCTGTCTTGACCTTTGTCCAGGAGGCCCGGATGGAACGGTTGACCGTTGACCCGGCCCGCTTCCCGGAGTTGGGCAAGAGTGGTTTGTTAAGCCAGCCGCAAATTGACTCGGTCAAGGCACTGGCTGGAAAAACCTTCGATTATCGGTGGCAGTTGGTCGATGCGCTGACAACAGGGTCCGAATCGTGGCGCATGAAAGAGGCCACGGTGCTGAACAAGCCGTACAACAAGGAGGTCAAACAACGTCTCGACATTGTGATGGATCTCTATACGGCGAAAATGAAGTAAAACGAAGTGCAGTTTGGAATGGCAGCAGGTGGGGGCGATGGGAACATCTGCCCCCATTTTTTTTGGAGAGGGTGGCAGAATCGGCTGGAGAGCGCGTGGAGAAGATCCTGGGACAGCGATTGCCTGGGATTCCCCATTGATTTGCCCACTCCCTGAAATCATCCGAGAGCGGGCGGCAAATGCCGCCAAGAATATAGCCTGATACTGTCCGGGCAAGATGGCATTGCCCGGATTTTGCCCCTCTTACCTGCAAAGGAGTCTCTATGAGTAATACACAAGCGGTTCACGATTTGGCCTCGACCAGTGCCACGGCGGCGGCTGGTCTGTTGG
>JADGCE010000048.1 GCA_015229095.1 Magnetococcales bacterium
CGAAAAGTCAAGAGATGGCATCCGCCACCCATGGCATTCCCTGTGCGTAGCCGATAGAATGGCGGGTGATTCTGTGGCCAACAACGGGCGCACACCGGTGGCCACTCCCCCCTCAAACCCCTCGTTCCAGCCTGTGGTCCATCCCATGAAACGCTATGCCAACCGTCCTTTTCTCCTGCAATGGCTGCTGATGGGCTTGATCACCGGACTCTGCGCCCTCATCTTCATCGTGGAGCACTACCAGGATTACAAAGAGACGGAAACCGCCGAGCAGGAACGTCTGCGGGTTCAGGCCACGGTGATCGCGGAAAATTTAGGATTTCTGCTGACATCCACCCAGGCCGCCTTGCAGGCCATCCTGGCGGATCTGCCCCGTTGGCAAGACAACAACCGGTATCGTCCAGAAGCGGCCCAACACTGGCAAGCCTATCTCGTCATACCCGGCCTGAGCAGCCTGATTGTGACCGATGCCCAGGGTGTGGTGGTGATTTCCAACCGCAGTGAACTGCTGCAAAAAGATTTCAGCTACCGGGCGTATTTTCGGATCCCTCGTCAACATCCGCACCCCCGTACACTCTATCTTTCGCCACCCT
Source organism: Magnetococcales bacterium (assembly GCA_015229095.1). GTDB lineage: Bacteria > Pseudomonadota > Magnetococcia > Magnetococcales > Magnetaquicoccaceae > Magnetaquicoccus. The sequence goes on from JADGCE010000048.1 coordinate 594, forward strand.
TCCGCTCCCTGCGAGGCGTTCTGGTGATGCATCTCACCCGTGCGATTATCGGCCCGGACGGGCAGTTTGCCGGTGTGGTCTCCCTCTCCCTGGAACCCGCCTATTTCAAAACGGTGATGCACTCGATCCTCTATGCCGACGACATGCAGGTTACCATTGCCCACGGCGATGGCCAACTGTTTCTGCACGTCCCGACCAACGAGCCCCCCCCGGAAACAGAACACCCTGCCGAAGGGGTCAAAACACCGGAAGAGACACGGGGGAACGACCTGATCGCTTCGACAACCGGGGAGCGACTGGGGGTGGTGACCAAAATCCAGCCCGCCGCATTGCACATGAACAAACCCCTGTTTGTGGCGGTAAGCCGCAGCATGCAGGCCATCCACGCCGAGTGGCACGACGATCTGAGGCTCTACGGTGGGCTGTTTGTGGGTATGGTCCTGATGGTGAGCCTGCTCCTCCTGTTGACCCAGGCCCACATCCGCCGCTTCCATGCACAAAAACGACAAGCCGACACAGACCTTGAAAAAAGCATGCGGCAACAGCGGGATATCCTCAACCATACACCGGCTGTTGTCTTCCTGAAAGATCTCCAGGGGCGTTATCTGTTTATCAACCGCCAGCATGAAACCCTGTTCCATCTGACCAATCAGGCCATCCAGGGGAAAACCGATTATGATCTTTTCCCCGCCGAAGTGGCGGCGCTATTCCAGGAAAATGACCGCCGGGTCCTGGACAACGAGACCCTCGTACTGGAAGAGCACGTCCCCCAGGATGACGGCATGCACACCTACATCTCGGTCAAGTTTGCCCTGCACGAAGAGGATGGCAAACCGTATGCCGTCTGCGGCATCGCCACCGACATCACCGACCGCAAACAGGCCGAGGCAGAGTTGCACGAGGCCAAAGAGCAGGCCCTGCAAGCCAGTCGCGCCAAAAGCACCTTTCTGGCGGCCATGAGTCACGAAATTCGCACCCCCATGAATGCCATTCTCGGCATGGGCGAAGTGCTGAGGGAAACCCCACTGAATGAGGAACAACAGCACTGTTTGAAGGTGATGATCAATGCGGGCAATACCCTGATGGGACTCATCAACGATATTTTGGACCTCTCCAAGATTGAGGCGGGCCAAATGGAAGTGGAAAAGCAACCGTTTGACCTGCCGCTCCTGGTGGAGGAGTCCGCCGCCGTGCTGCGGGTCAGCAGCCAGGCCAAGGGGGTTCCCTTGCAGGTGCAGATCACCGCCCACACCCCGCATTGGGTGCTGGGAGATGCCCAGCGACTCAAGCAGGTATTGCTCAACCTGTTGAACAATGCCAGCCGATTTACCCACCAGGGTCAGATCGCCCTGACCGTCACCCCCTTGGAGGATCCCCACATCCAGTTTACCGTCACCGACAGCGGGGTCGGCGTGCCAACCGAACGGCTGGCCGTTATTTTTGAACCCTTTGTGCAGGCCGATGGGCAACACACATTCAAGCGTTTTGGCGGCACCGGTTTGGGCCTTTCGATCTGCAAACAGTTGGTCGATCTGATGGGCGGCACGATCCAGGCGCACAGCCAACCAGGCAGCGGCAGCACCTTTACCTTTGCCATTCCCCTGCAGCGTGCGCCGGAAATCATCAACCTGCCAACCGGATCCCATGGGGCAGAACCTGCAGAGTCCGTGGTTGCCTGCCCCGGCTTGCGCATTCTGGCCGTGGATGATGCCGAAGACAATCTGCTCCTCCTGCACGCCTTCCTGAAGGGAACAGCCCACCACCTCACCTGCGCGGAAGATGGCGAACAGGGGGTCCGCCTCTTCCAAAACGGCTCCTTCGACCTGGTATTGATGGATATTCAGATGCCCATCATGAATGGCTATGAGGCCACCCGCGCCATCCGGCAATGGGAAGGGAGCCAACAACGCCCCGCCACCCCCGTGATCGCCTTTACCGCCCACGCCATGAAAGAGGTGACCGAAACGGTGCTGGCGGCAGGCTGCGACGATGTGCTCACCAAACCGATCAAAAAGAAGGGCCTTTTAAGCGTGCTGGCCCGCTACACGGAGGCTCTCCGCCAGGAGCGCGGATGAAGGCCTGCCTCTTCACGGTTTCTCACCCTGCTGTCATAGTGCCGGGATGCGTTAACACCCCATCCCTTCCATGGCAACAGAGGCTTCATGACAGCGTCTACCCTCACACCGAAACATTTTCAGGCCGAGTTGGCCGCCCTGGCAGCCCGGTTGCGGCAGCAGGTGGAACGACACGTACCCGGTTTCAGCACCCAGGCCGATGAACAGAGCCGTCGCCAGCAACGGGCGCTGAAAGAGTTCCAGTTTTTTGCCAAAACCTATTTTCCCCACTATATCTCCCGACACGACAGTCTCCTGCACACCTATCTGTACCATCGCCTGCCCCAGGTGGTCCGGGCCCGCCGTCCTGGCGTCAAACTGGCCATCGCCGCCCCACGGGGAGAGGCCAAATCCACCCTGGTCACCCAACTGTTTACCCTGTGGTGCGCGATCACCGGTCGTCGCCGCTATATTCCCATCATCATGGACAGCCAGCACCAGGCCGCCGCCATGCTGGAGTCGATCAAGGCGGAGTTGGAGAGCAACCGCCGTTTGCAGTTGGATTTTCCCGACGATTGCGGCGCCGGAGCGGTTTGGAAAGCAGGGGTGATGGTCACCAACAGCGGCACCAAGATTCAGGCCTTTGGCTCAGGACGGCGTATGCGGGGGTTGCGCCACGGCTGCCATCGGCCCGACATGGTCATTTGCGACGATTTGGAAAATGATGTCAATGTGCGCAGCCGGATACAACGGGACCGTCTGGAGGAGTGGTTGCGCACCACCGTCCTCAAACTGGGGGCCGCCGACGACTCCATGGATGTGTTGGTGGTGGGCACCCTTTTGCACCACGACTCCCTTCTGGCCCGCCTGCTGGGCAACCCCCTGTGGGAGAGCAAACGGTTCCAGGCCATCATCCAGTGGCCGCAGGATATGGCCCTGTGGGATCAATGGCAGGCCTGTCTGCTCCGCGAGGGAGAGGGGGCCGCCGATGCCTTTTTTCAGCACAACAGGGCGGCCATGGAGGCCGGAGCCCAGCTCTCCTGGCCCAAGGTGCGGAGTCTGGAATCGTTGATGAAAATCCGCGCCCGGGATGGAGCCAATGCCTTCGATGCCGAATTGCAAAATCAACCCCTGCGGGAAAATGCGGTCTTTCAGAATGTCACCTTCTGGAGCACCCCCAACCCCCATTGGGTCCTGTTTGGTGCCGTGGACCCCTCCCTGGGCCGATCGGCGGGGCGCGGCGATCCATCGGCCATTCTGCTGGGCGGCTTCGACCGGGAAAAGGGGATTCTGGATGTGGTGGAAGCCGATATCCGCCCCCGTCTGCCCGACCGGATCATCGCCGATGTCATCGCCTATCAGGCCCGGTATGGATGCCGTTTGTGGGTGGTGGAAGCCGTGCAGTTTCAGGAATTTTTCAAGGATGAGCTGGTGCGCCGTTCCGCCCAACAGGGGGTGCCGATCCCGGCCCGTGGCATCAAGCCGTTCCGGGACAAAGGGCTGCGCATCAGCAGTCTGCAACCCCACATCGCCAACGGTCTGATCCGCTTTCACCCCAGTCAGGGCACCCTGCTGGATCAATTGCGCCACTGGGGTGAGGGCAGCGACAGCCATGATGACGGACCAGATGCCCTGGAAATGTTGTGGCGGGCGGTTCACGACAGCGCAACAGGGTTGGGCGATGTCCACTCCGCCGGCCAGAGGCTCGCCGCCAACCTGGAACAGCATGACCGCGCCTCTTTTGCGCAGCAGGGGTTTGGAGAGTGGGGCGGACGGGTGGATCTGGCGGGTTACTGACAGGCCATCAATAACGGCCATTCAACAGGTTGGCGGGTGAATATTGATCCGTCAGGATGCGGGTTTCCGGCGGCCACGGTGCCGGAGGGGCAAACAACGGCAGCAGCCACTCTTTGCCTGCTCCGAACCGTCGCAGGTGCGGTTCCACCCGCTCCGCCCCCTGGCGGATGGCGAGATCGGCAGGCAACCCATCCTTTTTGGCCAGCACCACCCGGTTGCCGCTCTGCACATTAAAATACTCTCCGAAAACAGCCGCATAGGTCGCCGATTCCGCATCATACAGGCGACCGGAGGCAAAGGTGTTGGCCACCAGCACCCCCTGGGGTTGCAGCAGGGCTTTGACCTCCTGCAAAAATTCCCGGGTGGTCATATGTTCCGGCACGGAGATATGGTCGAAGGCGTCCAGCAGAATCAGATCGTAGCGGCGTTGCCGTTTCAACGCATGTTTGACAAAGACACGGCCATCCTCGACAAAGACCTGGATCCGGGGATCCGGCGCAAAGCCAAAAAATGTTTTGGCCACGTTGACCACAGCCTGATCGATCTCGACACAGTCGATGGGAATATCGGGATAGATTTTGCGCAGCACACCGGGCATCGTCCCGCCCCCCAGACCAATGATCAGAATATTTTGGGGGGCGGGTTGCAGGTAGAGGGCCGACAGCACCAGCCTGGTGTAGTTCAGGACCAGGGTATCCGGATCCGTCAGGGAGATGCAGCTCTGTCGGCCAGAATCATGAATGCCAAACTTCATACAGCGCAATCCCCGCTCTTCATAGACCAGAATATTGCGATAGAGGGATTTTTCCTGGTGAATAACCACCGCCCCACCCCAGGCGGGCAGCAGGGAGCAGCAGAAGAGCAAGAGGGCCCGTTTAAGCTTCACAGCCCGCCTCCCGCTTTTGCCCACCCCCCAGCAGCATGCCCGCCCCCGCCACCAGAAGGGAGATGGCGATCATGCCGTAGAAAAGCTGGTCCAACTCAAAGAGCAACACCAGGTAGAAGGAGGTCAACAAGGTGCCGGCGGTACTGCCAAAGGTGGAGATAAAAAAGACGCGCCCCGCCACCCGCCCGGAGCCGTCCAATCCATCCACCAGCAGATGGATCGCATAGGGCGAGATGGCCCCGGAGATGGTGATCGGCAGAAAAAAGAGCACCACCGAGGCCGACAAGGCCCCGTAGCGGGGATCGGAGATGGCATCAAAGACCCGATCCAGAATGGGAATGGAGGCGAATGCGCAGGGCAGGGCGGCCAGGGTTGCCACCCCCAGCACGAGGCTCAGCCGACGCAAACTCGGCCGATAGGCGGAAAACTGCCCACCCAGCAGATAGCCGATGGAGAGCGACAACATAAATATTGTAATAATGGCACCCCACACATAGATGCCTGTCCCAAAGTAGGGGGCCAGGGCCCGTCCACCGAGCAACTCCAGGGCCATGACAAAATATCCAGACCATCCGGCAATCAGGTAAACCATAAACCTTTGCAGTGTCATGCGACCGCTCCCCTCTGCTGTCTGGCACACGCCCAACCCCCACGCCACCGGCTCCCCCACCGGCGACTCTGCCAACGGCCTTCAAAGGTCGGGCAACATCCGCATGCCTGCTGTGCGAGGCATCCGCAACCCACCTGCCCGGCAGGATAGCAGGTTTGCCCAACCGTGACCAGTCGGCACGATTGCCCTGCTTTCCAACCGGCGCGGATTGACAGATTCCCAGGTTATTGTTAGCATGGTGCCGCACGTGGGGTATCTGTACATTGCCACGTCGCTTCCACCCTTCAACCCTCAGGAAGAAACCCCATGTCCAAAGCTCTCACCTACCTGGCCAAAACCCGGCCAGAAGCGGCCACCCATTTGCTGGGTTTTTACAAGCACAGCGTCCAGGCCCTGGATGACAAAACCAGGCATTTGATCCAGATCGTCACCAAGGTGACGGTAGGCACCGAGCGGGGGCTGCGGCAATATGCCCCGAAAGCGCTCAAAGCCGGAGCCAGTCGGGAAGAAATTTTGGATGCCGTGCTGATGGCCTTTCCCGCCGCCGGCCTCAACAAGGTATTGGATGCCATCGATATCATGCGGGAGATGGATCTCCTGCCGGAAATCCCCGAAGAGGCCCCGGCGACTGCCCCGCAGCGGAACCTGGGGGCGCTGGAAGATTTTCCGCTCCAGCGCATGCACAGCCTGCGGCGCGCCGATGGCGATCTGCTCGTCTATCGCAGCGGGGTGGATAGCGTGGTGGTCTACAGTGCCCGCTGCCCGCACTCCAAAGCCAACCTCTGTCGCGGCACCGATCACGGCACCCATGTGGAGTGCCGGGTACACAACTGGACCTTCGATCTGGCTACAGGCCGCTGTCTGCAACCCGAAGGAGGCGCCGGTTTGCAGGTGATTCCCACCCTCGTGCAGGAAGGCCAACTGGTGCTGGCATAGAAGGGGTTCAGCCCTCCCCGGTCTCCATACCGGGGAGGGCTCCCTCCAACGTCCCGACAGGCCAGGGAAGCGACCCCATGACAACACAGACCATCCTCCTGGTGGATGACCAACCCGAACTGATCGATCCGACCCTCGCGCTGTTGCGGGACCACTATACCATCCGGGTGGCCATCGATGGCGCACGCGCCCTGCGTGCCGTCGCACGCGGTGGCGTTGATCTGATCCTGCTGGATGTCATGATGCCCGTCACGGATGGTTATGAAGTGTGCCGCCAATTGAAAAACGATCCGGCAACGGCCCAGATCCCCATCATTTTTTTGACTGCCCAACAGGATGCCACGGATGAGGCCAAGGGGTTTGCCCTGGGTGCGGCAGATTATATCCACAAGCCACCCCATCCTGACCTGTTGCGCGCCCGCATCAGCAACCAGTTGGAGTTGAAACGGCACCGGGATCATCTGGAAACCCTGGTACGGGAGCGCACGCAGGCATTGGAGCAGGCCAACCAGCAACTCACGGCGGCCAACCAGGCCAAAGCGGATTTTTTGACCGTTATCAGCCATGAGATGCGCACCCCCCTCAACAGCGTCATCGGTTTTTCTGACTGCCTCCTCGCTGACCCCAGCGTGACACCGGAACATCAGTCACTGCTCCGTTTCATCCATGACGCCGGCGTGCACTTGCTGGCCAATATCAACGATATCATCGATTTTGTCCGCCTGGACCCCCTGACCTTCACTCTGGAACAGATGGCGTTCAACCTGGCCCAGCATCTCCAGGATGTGGTGCGTGGCATGCGCAAAGAGGCGGATCAGAAGGGGCTGACCCTGCGGATTGAGGTGGATGAGTCGGCCAACCAGCACGTGGTGGGGGACCCGCGCCGCCTGGGCCAGGTATTGCGTCACCTGCTGAGCAACGGCATCAAATTTACCCAACAGGGTGGCGTGACCGTCCATCTCTCTGCCGTGCCGCTGCCGGATCCCGAAAAAATGCACTTTTTGATTACGGTCCAGGATACGGGATGCGGCATTCCATACGACAAATTATCTTTTATTTTTCAACAGTTCACTCAAACAGAAAACCCGTACACCCGAAAACAGGGGGGCTTTGGCATGGGACTGGCCATCTGTCAAAAACTGGTCACCCTGATGACTGGCCAACTGCAGGTGGTGCATTCGGACCCCTCAGGCACCCTCATCTCCTTTGCGGTGGATCTGCGTCTGGCCGACTGCAGACCTATCGGGATGGCCAGCTCAGCACCGGAACCGTTGGCCGTGCCCACCACCGCCTCATCCACCGACAAGCCACTGGATCGGGCCGCCGTGGCTGAGCGTCTGACAGAGATCGCCCGAGGTCTGCACAGCGGCAACCTGCGGGTACTGGAACACCTGGAGCCCCTGCGTCTGTTGTTGGCAGGAAGTTCGTTGGTGACCGAGTTTTCCCAATTGGAGCAGGCCCTGGAGGCGTATGCGTTTGACGTCGCCTCCCAGCATCTGACCACCCTGACCAGGCGGTTGCAAGAATCGTAAAGGTCTGAACGGCACCCTGTGCAGGCTGCCCTTGCCTGCGTACACGCCCCCCCCTGCCCGCCCGCCGCTTCCGGAAGGAGAGCGGCCACTCCCCTTCTTTCGATGCGCAACCCGTTGATACAGCTGTTTGTTTGTTAAAATTTTCCACTATCGCAAGATAAACTCCTTCCCAAACAAGCACAAAACCTGTTATGAACAGGGGCAGGAGTTTTCTTTATGTCACGGGTCAGGAGGAATGCAATATGGAGGAAGCTGTTATCGTCGCCGCTGGACGTAGTGCCGTGGGCAAATTTTTGGGTGCATTGGCCAACACCTCGGCCAGTGACCTGGGTAGCCAAGTCGTGGCCGGTTTGCTGAAACGGGCGGGGGTCAGCCCCGATCAGGTGGATGAACTCATTCTGGGCCAGGTACTGACCGCTGGAGCAGGACAAAATCCTGCCCGGCAGACCGCCTTGAAGGCGGGATTTCCCGTCTCCGTGCCGGCCATCACCATCAACAAGGTGTGTGGCAGCGGCCTGAAAGCGGTGGCTCTGGCAAGCCAGGCCATTCGGTGCGGTGATGCCCGTCTGGTGGTGGCGGGTGGACAGGAAAACATGAGCCTGGCCCCCCATCTGTTGCCCGCCTCCCGCAGCGGCGTCAAGATGGGCGAGTGGAAAATGGTGGACAGCATGATCAGCGATGGCCTGTGGGATGTGTTCAACGACTACCACATGGGCATCACGGCAGAAAATGTCGCCAAAGAGTTCCAGATCAGCCGTCAGGAGCAGGATGCCCTGGCCACCGCTTCCCAGCAAAAGGCGGAAGCGGCTCAGAAAAGCAACCGTTTCCAGAGCGAAATCATCCCGATTGAAATTCCCCAACGCAAAAAACCCCCGCTGATTTTTGACACCGATGAATTTCCCCGCCATGGCTCCACCCTGGAAGCCATGGCCGCCTTGTCGCCCGCTTTCGACAGGGCAGGCACGGTCACGGCGGGCAATGCCTCCGGCATCAACGATGGGGCAGCGGCCCTGCTGGTGGCCTCCCTGGCCTACGCCAAAGAGCTGGGCCTGCCGGTCATGGCCCGCGTGGTGGCCTACGCCAGTGCGGGGGTGGATCCCAAAATCATGGGCATTGGTCCCGTCGCCGCCGTGCAAAAGGTGTTGGACAAGACCGGCTGGTCGGTGGCCGATCTGGACCTGATCGAAGCCAATGAAGCCTTCGCCGCCCAGGCCATGGCCGTCAACAAGAGCATGGGTTGGGATATGGCCAAGGTGAATGTCAACGGGGGTGCCATTGCCCTCGGTCATCCCATCGGCGCCTCCGGTGCCCGTATTCTGGTCTCTCTGCTCCACGAGATGGTCCGCCGCGATGTGCGGCGTGGTCTGGCGACCCTCTGCGTGGGCGGTGGCATGGGTGTGGCGGTGGCAGTGGAACGCTGAACACCCCCTGACAGTTCTACAAATTTCCAACCAGCAAAAAAGGAATCGACCATGAGTGGAAGAGTCGCATTGGTAACCGGTGGCGCAGGCGGCATCGGCACGGAAATCAGCAGAAAATTGGCCCAAGAGGGCTACCGGGTGGTGGTCACCTGCGCGCCGGTCTTCGAGTGTCCCAACCTGGAAGAGTGGAAACGGCTCCGCAAGGAAGAGGGTATGGATATTCCTGTCTACGAGGCCGATGTGGCCGACTTTGAATCCTGCAAAGCGGCGGTGGAGCAGATTGAAAGAGAGGTGGGCCCGGTGGAGATTTTGGTCAACTGCGCCGGCATCACCCGGGATTCCACCCTGAAAAGGATGACCCCCCAGCAATGGAATGAGGTGATCGACACCAACCTGAACAGCGTATTCAACATGACCAAACAGGTTTTCACGGGCATGACGGATCGGGGGTATGGACGCATCGTCAACATCTCCTCGATCAATGGCCGCAAAGGCCAGTTCGGCCAGGCCAACTATTCGGCCGCCAAGGCGGGCATGCATGGCTTCACCATGGCCATCGCCCAGGAGGGGGTCAGCAAAGGGGTGACGGTCAACACCATCTCGCCCGGCTATATCGGCACGGAGATGGTCAAAAAGATTCCGGAAGAGGTGCTCAAAAAGATTGTCGCCCAGATTCCCGTCGGTCGTCTCGGCAAGCCGGAAGAGATTGCCAGGGTCGTGGCCTTCCTGGTGCATGAAGAGTCCGCCTTCATCACCGGCGCCAACATCGACATCAATGGTGGTCAGTTCATCCATTGATCAATCATTGCGGTCGCTGCCCGTCTGCCCCCTGCACAGGCAGACGGGCGCGCCGCACCCATACACCCCGTTCGCCCAAGCCAGGCAGAGCCGTGCGCCCATGAGACTCATCCGCAAATATCCCAATCGGCGTCTGTACGATACGGAACGCTCCACCTATGTGACCCTGGGCGATATCCGGCGACTGGTGCTGGAAAACGTGCCCTTCCAGGTGGTAGACAAGCAGAGCGGGGAGGAGATCACCCGCAGCATCCTGTTGCAGATCATCAGCGAGGATGAAGGGGATGGCTCGCCCGTCTTCTCCACGGAACTCTTGCAACAGATCATCCGCTTTTACGGCGGCACCCTGCAGGGCATGTTGGGGGAGTATCTGACGCGGAGCGTCGCCCTGTTTGTCGAGCAGCAAAATCAGCTGCGCACCAGCATCGATCCGGTGACGGTGTTGGGACATTTGACCGAGCAAAATGTCGCCTTCTGGACCTCCCTGCTACCCATTCCCCTGTCCCCGCAAGAGAATTCTTCCAAAGACGAGGGGGAATCATGCGAGGAGCCTTCCAAAAAATAAGAAAATCGGTTATGGTAAGCAAAAACCTGTTGACAGGGGGATTGGCCAGGACTATGCTGCAATGCAACATTGTTGCGGTGCAGCAAATCGCTGACATCAACATTCACGAATCCAAGCTCAAAGGGGAACACCAATGGACAAAAAAGTTGCGGAACAAGTTGCGGATGCCACACGGAAAATGGTCAGCTCCATCGCCGGGTTGCAGAAAATCAACGAGCGTACCATGAAAGAGCTGGCCAAGCAGCAGGTCAATGCCGCCGAGTCGTTCGTCTCGGTTACATCCAAGCAGATCAAAGGGTTGGGTAACCTCAAGTCCGTGCAGGACGTGGCCAGTGCCCAGGCCGATCTGGTGGCGGAAATCGGCAAAATGATGGTGGACAATGCCAGACAGACCATGGAATTGCTCTCCCGCAGTCAGGATGAGTTGAAAGGCGTCATCGATCAGGACATCAACGATCTGGTGGAGCAGGTCAAGTCGGGCGGCAAGGGCTGAGGCCATTTTCAACACATGTATCAAACCTGGGAGGTGAAGCGTGGCGAATGACGCGTTTTCGGTCGATTGGATGCAAGGGTGGAGTGACCTGCAGAGAAAAATCTGGAACGAGTGGATCGCCATGGCAGGCGAGCTGAACACAAACCGCAGTTTTGCCAGTATGCCGGGCATGGAGGGTGCCGCACAGTGGCCCATGCAGTGGCTGCAGCAGGCCATGGGAGCAGCGGGCCAGGGAGGCGGTGCTGGTGGAGGGGCGATGCCGTGGTCCATGCCGTGGATGCAGCAGGCCGCAGGGGCGGCAAGCCCCGGAGGTGGGAGTGGAACAGCAGCTCCCTGGGGCATGCCGTGGATGCCTCAGGGCATGAACACCGCCCCCATGGATGACTGGATGCGCGTTTTCGGTGTCTACTCCCCGGAATCTGCACCAGAAAAGAGTGCCATGACCAACATGATGGCAGCCGCCAGCAGCTTTGTGCGGATGAGCCAGGAAATTTTCCAATCCCTGCAAAAAATGGGGGAAGGAATCCAGGATGGCGCCGATTGGACCAAAATGTTGGATCGTTCCATCCAACAGGCCAAGGGGTTGTTCACCGGGCAGGATGGGGGAAAGGCGGCACTGGACCCCATGGCCGCCTGGGGACAACCCTTGCAGCTCTGGATGGGCATGCTCAAAAACAATCCCTTGTTCTCCACCCCCGCCCTGCAATCCGCAGTGATGACCGGCATGCAATCCGGTCTGGAAGAGCAGGGGGAAGCCTGGCTGCAACAGGTGCTGGCAACGCCTGGACTGGGGCTGACGCGGGAAAAACAAGAGCGTCTGCAGGAAGGGATGCGGGATCTGCTGCTCTACCGGAAAGCCGCACAGGAGTTCCACACCCTCACCAGTCAGGTGAATGTGCAAGCCCTGGATCTGCTGCACAAGAGATTGCTGGAACGGGGAGCCACCCAAAAACCCCTGGAGAGCATGCGGGATCTCTACGTGCTGTGGGTGGACTGCTGCGAAGAGGTCAACGCCGAAATGGTGCGGGGGCAGGCCTTTCAGCAGGTCAATTCCCGTATGATCAATGCGATGATGCGGGTACAAAAGCATGTCCAGGTGGCCACGGATGAGATGCTTGCAGCGCTCCACATGCCAACCCGGCGGGAATTGGACAGTTCGCATCGACAGGTTCAGGATTTGAAGCGGCGGTTGCGCGCCATGGAAGAGGAGATCAAAGGCTTGCGCACCCAGGATCACAGCGCGGAGATGCGCTCGATCCGCGACGATCTGGATCGCCTGGATGTGCGCAACCTGCGCCAGGAGTTGGCGGACATGAAAGGTCTCCTGGAGGGTGCCCAGGCCGGCTTGGCTGGCCAGGGGGATAAAAAGGCGGGTTCGGCCTCCCGGTCGCGGGTGGCCACGCGCGAAAAACCGGCACAGGAACCAGCGGCACCCGCTGCCAAAAAAGGAGAATAACGGATGTTTCCATTTGCCATGACCCCACAACAGGCGGGGGAAGAGCTGCTGCGGTTCAACAAAAAGATGATGGCAGGCCTCAGCTCCATGAGCGAGGTCGGGCCGATCTCGGCGGGCGTCAGCAATCGGGAGGTGGTCTACACCGATGACAAACTGGTGCTCTATCGCTACCAGGCGCGGGTGGAAAAGCGGCACAGGGTGCCCCTTCTGATCGTCTACGCGCTGGTCAACCGTCCCTATATGGCGGATCTGCAAGAAGACCGCTCCCTGATCCGGGGATTGCTGGATGAGGGCATGGATGTCTACCTGGTGGACTGGGGCTATCCCGACGGTTCGGACCGTTTTCTGGAGCTGAATGATTATATCAACGGCTATCTCAAGCGTTGCGTCTCCTACATCTGCGAGGCGCATGATCTCTATCGGATCAATCTGCTGGGCATCTGCCAGGGGGGCACCTTCAGCCTCTGCTTTACCGCCCTGCATCCCGAAAAGATCCGCAACCTGGTGACCACGGTAACCCCGGTGGATTTTCAGACCCCGGACAACCTGTTGAGCCATTGGGCAAAAAATCTGGACGTGGATCTGATGGTGGAAACCCTGGGCAACATTCCCAGCGATCTGCTGAACTTCACCTTTTTGTCCATGAATCCCTACCGCCTCACCGGACAAAAATATCTGGACATGGTGGATCTGCTGGATCAGCCGGAAAAATTGAAAAATTTTCTGCGCATGGAAAAATGGATCTTCGACTCTCCCGATCAGGCGGGGGAGGCGTTCCGGCAATTCATCAAAGATTTTTACCAGCGCAATGGTCTGGTCAAGGGCGAGGTGATGATCGGTGATCAGCGGGTGGATCTGAAAAATATTGCCATGCCGGTCCTGAATGTCTACGCCACCTTGGACCACCTGGTCCCCCCGGCCTCTTCCAAGGCACTCAAGGGGTTGGTGGGCAGCACCGACTACACGGAGGTGCCCTTCAAGGGCGGTCACATCGGCCTCTACGTCAGTGGCCGCGCCCAGCAAGAGGTGCCGCCGACGATTGCCAACTGGTTGAAAGCGCGGGGTTGAGGCGCGCACGATCGTTGGACCGCACACGCCCGGTGTCTGGGGGGAGGATGAACCGCCCCCCAGACATCCGCCTTTTTTTGATTGTTTTGCCCCGTGCATAAGCTGATCTTCCTGATGGGGCCAACCGCCTCAGGCAAGTCCGCCCTGGCCCTCTCCCTGGCCCGACAGTTCCCCCTGGAGATTGTCAACGCCGATTCCGTGCAGATTTACAAAGGGCTCGATATCGGCTCTGCCAAGCCGACCCTGGCCGAACAGCAGCAGATACCGCACCATCTGCTGGATCTCACCACACCCGACCAACCCTACAGCGCCGACCGCTACCGGGAGGCCGCCTGGCAGGTCATGGCCGAATGTTGGCAGCGCCAAACCATCCCCCTCTTTGTCGGCGGCAGTGGTCTCTATTTCCGTGCCGTCGCGCAGGGCTTGGTCCTGATTCCACCCATGGATCCCAACATCCGCCGAACCATCCAGGAGCAGGGTCAGCAACACGGCTGGCCAACCCTGCACCGACATCTGCAACAGGTGGATCCCACCCTGGCCACCCGCCTCTCCCCCAACGACGGCCAGCGCATCAGCCAGGGACTCGCTGTCTACCAGGCCACGGGCAAGCCTCTCAGCCAATGGCAACAGGAACAACCCCCTCCTCCACCCCTGACCATCCTCAAATTGGCCCCTCTCTGGCCCAGAGAGCAGCTCTACAGCCGCATCCAGCACCGCTTCGCCCTGATGCTGCAACAGGGACTCCTGGAAGAGGCCCAACAGCTCCTCAACGCCGGCTATGACCTTGACCTTCCTGCCATGAAAGCGGTCGGCTACCGGCAACTCTTCCCCTACCTGACCGGCGCGATCTCCCTGCCGGAGGCCGTGGAGCGTGCCCAACGGGAAAGCCGCCGCTATGCCAAACGGCAAATGACCTGGTTGCGCCAGGAACAGGATCTCCACTGGCTCCCCCCGGAAGGAGAACAGGAGGCACTGGCCCTGGTAGCCCCTTTTCTTCACTCCCGCCAACCCCAACCGGACTCCGACCACACCAACCCACCCGATCGCGGGGCCGGCACTCAAACTTCCTTGCTTTTCTGAGCCTGCAACGGCAACCTAAACCGCGCATGGGCACTCTGCCCATCCCCTTACCCCTGCGGAGCACCCGGTCGTGGACAACCCCCCCATGCAAGCACTGCAAGAGCAGTATCAGCGGATTCGGCATCTTCCTCTGCGGGATCTGTTTGACCAGGATCCCCACCGCTTTACCCGCTTTTCCCTCTCCTGCCATGAATTGCTGCTGGATTTTTCCAAAAACCGCTTGACCCCGGAGATCTGGACGCTGCTGCTCGACCTGGCCCGCACCGCCGGGCTGGAGCAGGCACGGGAGGCCCTGTTTGCCGGGGAACCCTGCAATTGGACCGAAAACCGCCCTGTCCTGCACCCCGCCCTGCGCAATCCCGGACAACAGCCCATCCGGGTGCATGGCCGCGACATCATGCCGGAGATCCATGGAGAACGGGAAAGAATGCGCCTCTTTTCCCAACAATTCCGGGAAGGAGCCCTGTTGGGTGCCCGGGGCGAACCCTTGCGCGCCCTGGTCCATATCGGCATCGGCGGCTCCCATCTCGGTCCGGAAATGATCTGTCAGGCCCTGCAACCCTATGGCGAATCCGGGCCGGAGGTGCGCTTTCTGGCCAACATGGATGGAGCCAGCTTTTATGACACCCTGCGGGATCTGGATCCGGCCCAGACCCTCTTCCTGATCGCCTCCAAAACCTTTTCCACCCGGGAAACCCTGGTCAACGCCCAGAGTGCCCGCCAATGGTTGCAAAACAGCGGCATGACCCCGGAGGAGAGCAACCGCCATTTTGTCATGGCCACCGCCTCTCCCGAAAAAGCCCGCGCCTTTGGTGCCCAGCCCGAACAAATTTTTGCCCTCTGGGAGTGGGTGGGGGGTCGCTATTCCTGGTGCTCGGCTGTCGGCTTGAGCATCGCCGTGCGGGTCGGTTTTGACCTTTTTGCCCAGCTGTTGGCCGGGGCGCACGCCATGGATCAACATTTTTGCCATGCACCGCTGGAAAAAAACATGCCCGTCATCCTGGCCCTGCTGGGTTTTTGGAACGGGCGTTTTCTCGGCGCCGAAACCCAGGCCATCCTGCCCTACGACCACACCCTGCGGCGCTTCCCCGCCTTTTTGCAGCAGTGCGACATGGAGAGCAACGGCAAACGGATCGACCGGACCGGGCAGATTGTCGACCATCCGACCGGGCCCATTCTCTGGGGCGAGGCGGGCAGCAACGCCCAGCACTCCTTTTTCCAGCTCCTGCACCAGGGCACCCATACGGTGCCCATCGACTTTATCGGCTGCAGCGTCAGCCACTATCCCCTGGGGGAGCATCATCTGGAGCTGATGGCCAATTTTTTTGCCCAAAGCGAGGCATTGATGCGGGGACGCACCGCCGCCGAGGCGCGGGTTGAGCTGCAGGCCAGCGGCCTCTCCGCCGCAGAGATCGAGCGACTGCTGCCCCACCGGGTTTTTCCAGGCAACCAGCCCAGCAATACCCTCCTGCTGCGCCAATTGACCCCTTTCAATCTGGGCATGCTGATTGCCCTTTATGAAATGAAAATTTTTGTGCAGGGTTTCCTGTGGGGCATCAACAGCTTTGATCAGTGGGGCGTGGAACTGGGTAAAACCGTGGCGCGGCAGATCTTGGCCGAGTCCCGCCGCATGTTGGCGGGAGAGCCGGTGGATCTCTCCCGGCACGATGTCTCCACCCAAGGATTATTGCGCCATTTTATCGCCGGGCAGCGCGGACACTGCACATGAGGCATGGATGATCGTTTCGGCCACTCCTGGGGGAGGCGGAGAACCGCCTCCCCCAGACCCCCTCCACCCTTTT
>JADGCE010000049.1:0-1231 GCA_015229095.1 Magnetococcales bacterium
TCGACGGGCATCTCCTGGGGGGAAGCGCCTGTCAATTGCCCGTGCATCTGCCGGACGCTCTCCTGGGCGATGCTTTTGGCGGCCTCTGCAATCGCTTTGCCCCGACTCAGATGGACCCGGGCGGCTGCCGACTCCCGCAGACGCACATCCGAGCCCTCGCCCATGGCACTGAATGCCGCCACAACCTCATAGGTTTTGGTGTTGATGAGACTGAACTCCACCACCAATTCCAGGCTTAACGATTCGGAAAAGGTGCGCGCCGTGCCGGCGATGGGCGAAGACTCTTCTCGAAACTCCAGGCTGCTGATCGTGCCGAAGAGGACATAGTGGGCCCCCTTGTAGTAGCCTTGCTTGATCCGGGCAATGATGTCAAACAGTTTTTCCTGTGCCTTCATGGCAAAAGGGCGACCCTGAACCACCTGATAACCGGCCCGCAACAGCTCACCCTTGATGTCTGCGGTAAATTTGTGCAGTTCGCCACGCTCTATGAAAACACGTGTTCCCTCCTGTTCGTCATACTGGAGCTCTGTTTCGCCACGCCGGCCACCTTTGCGGGCATGGCGATAGTCGACGGAAACAGAGCGGAAATACTCTTGTACCTTCTCTTCGTAACTCAGATCGGTGACGGCAATCTTGAGTGCGGCGAGGGCGGGAGCGATGCCCAGGAGCAGCCAGAAGGATGCAGCCAGAAAAACAATGCGTGTCAACACAGTCAGCTCCTTTTGCGAACAGATGAAAGGGTACTCCGGGCGGGTTTGGCCGGCAGAGAGCTTTTTCCCGGACCGCCACCCTTCTAGCGGGTGGTGGTCTTGCGAATCTCCTTCTCATCCGCCCACTCGACAATACCCGATTCAATGTTGGTCAGGCGCAGACTGAATTTGTAGTATACATCCTGAATATCCTGGGTGCGTTTGACGATGGAGGTGATGCTGCCCACCAGACGAAAATCGGCGCCCTCCATCTTGCCCAGTTTTTTGGTGGAACTTTTCTTGTAGAGGCCGCTCTGGTTTTGCCGGGCCAACTCTTCGGTCTGATCCTGCATATCCGCCGTATCCACCACAAAGCGAACCACACCACTTTTGGTCAGTTGGGTGAGGATGGAATCGGTGATGGCGCGGGTATCGATATATTCGCTGGTTTTGTTTTTGACCTCATTCACGGTGATCAGGGGGCGTTGCCGGGCGGCGGAGAGGGTCGGGGCCTGCAACATGGAACGGGTCATGCTTTCTGC
>JADGCE010000049.1:1331-17070 GCA_015229095.1 Magnetococcales bacterium
GACTATTCCATCGCCTGCCGGGGCTGGTTGGCAAACGGTTCAACCGGGGTGCTGTTGTTGGGGCTGTGCATCTCGATGCGAAAATCCTCGGCTTTGGGGCTGGGTGCCACCGTGCGGATGTATTGCCGCTGTTTGCCGTGCAGCAACAAGGGCTTCCAGGGCTCCTCGTCCAGAACAAAACCGGCCGCATCCACCCAGCGGAAACGGTAGGAGATCTGCTGATCCTGCAGGGTGGGGTTGATGATCTCCGCCTGGACATGGAGCAGATGGTTGCGCCGCACGACGCGGATCTCCCCCGGTTGCAGGTCCAGCATGGTGCCCAACTCTTCCACTTTGCTGGCTACCCCCGGAGTGCGTGGCGGCGGCAGGGATTGACAGGAAGCCATCAGCAGCACTGCCATCAGCAGCAGGCTGCGATACAGGGGGGGGCGGGGGAGGGCGGTCAATGGTCGCATCCAAAAGACTCCTTGCTGTACGGTTGCAGGAAACGCTTTTTATAACACTGTTTTGTGGGATGATTTTTTCTTGTCTGCATGGGTGGGCTTTTTGCTGGCGGCTGGCAATGTTCCGTGGGAGGCTCCCGGTGTGTTGGCCAGATAGAGAGAATCCCCCACCACCCGGATGGGCACCAGTTGATAACGACCGCTGACCTCCAGAGAGGTGGTCGCCGTGTTGCCATTGGCCGTCGGCAGAGAGAGGCTGTAGGCGCCCGGTTTAAGGGAGATGCGTCCCAGGTGAATGGTGGCGGGCAGGGTGCGCCAGGAGCGCTCGTCCGCCGATTCGGTGATCAATCCCCCCAGCATCACGGCCAGGCCGACCAGTTGGTTGCCCCGTTGGTTGGCCTGCTGCTGGGCGACCCCCTTGGTGACCGCCCGAAGGGTGCTGCGCAGCAAAATTCCCGGCAGATCATCCTTCAACGTGCGACGCGCCATGGCATCCACACTGGTGACGGCGGCCATTTTTATCGGGGTGGTTCCGTCCAGCAGAAGAGCATCCGGTGCGTAGGCCGCCGATGGGTTTTCCCCGATCACCGGGAAGGAGAGACTCACCAGTCCCACCGACGGCACCGGGATGGGAATCATCAGGGAGGAGCGGGCCGGCGCCACTCCCCCTTCCACAATAAACAAAACATCGGTCAATCCATCGGCTGCCCGTTTTCCCCGCCGATCCAGTTGTTTCAACCCCTCTTCCAGAATCGGCAGGTCGGGACGCAACTCGATGGCCTGCCGGTATCCCGGGGCGGCCAGACTGGGCTCGTTGAGCGCTTCATAGATAAAACCCGCCAGATAGTGACCAAACGCATTCTGGTAACCATTTTTCAGGGCAATCACCTGGGGATCGTTGAGGCTTTCCACCGGATAACCCTGCAAATCCTTGATGTTTTTGTTGACGTTGCGCCTGCCGCTCTCCTCCTCCTCCTGCAGAATTTTTTTGGCCTGCAACTCGGCGATCAGGGCCTCCCGCTCATGGGTTTTTTTGATCTCGGTGCGGGCAGCCTCCCAATTGCCCAGGGCAATGTGATCCAGGGCGATCAAGGCCGTCAACAGCACCTTTTCATAATCATACCCCTGGTAGGTGCGCACCTTGTCGTTGACGATGACGCTTCCCAAATCCCCCAGCAATTGCCCGGGGTTGGTGCGGGCCAGATCTTCCCACTGTTGCACCCTTTGATCCGCCTCCCGCCACTGTTCCCGACTGTCGGCAAAGGCTTGCTGCATGCGCAACAGCGCACCCTTTTCCATAAAGTAGAGCAGATCCTTGTCAGGGCCACTGTTGTTTTTTTCCAGAATGTGCAAAGCCAGGTCCGGTCGGTTGGCCGTCAGCATGTGGGTGGTCTCTTTCAGTTCTGCATCATAACTGCGCAGAGCGCCGGCGCACCCCGTCTGCAGCAGTGGCAACAGCAGAGCCATTCTCAATAACCATCGGCTGTTTTTCCTCAATGTAATCTCTCCCATGTCTATGCCATAAGGATGGGAAGCATTCCCCCCTCCCGAAGTTGGCGCACAGGGTACCCTTTCTTGTTGTTATCATCAATAAAAAATTTTTTTATACCAAAAAATATGTGCCGGATGCTTCTCTCCTGTGGGGGAGATTTTCTTGCGATAGTTTCAAGACAGAGCGCCATGGGTGAGGTATAATGAAAGCCAGTTCTTCCTTGGGGGGGTCTTTTTTTTCTCTCGCCGAACAACGGAGCCTTATGTCTCTCACACTCTCTCTTTTTGGCAAGGTCGCAGTGGATCTCCCTTTGGCGGGGGTTTCCATCGACAGTCGCACGGTTCGGCCAGGGGAGTTGTTCGCCGCCGTGCGGGGCGAACGCTTTGATGGCCATGATTTTATCGACAAGGCGGTTGCCGCCGGTTGCGCCGCGCTGCTGCTGGAACGCCCCCCCTCCACGCCTCCTGCGGTGCCGGTGCTGCAGGTGGAGGATGTGTTGCACACCCTGGGAGAGGCGGCGCAACGGTGGCGTGAACAGGTCAACCCGCTGGTATTGGCCGTGACAGGCTCCTGTGGCAAGACCACCGTCAAGGAGATGCTCACCCGCTCTCTGCAACAGCACTTTGCCGTTGTCCACGCCACCCGTGGCAATTTCAACAACCACATTGGCCTGCCCCTGACACTGCTGGCCATGCCCGCCCATTGTCAGGCTCTGGTGGTGGAATTGGGCATGAGCGGAGCGGGAGAGATCGCCTATCTGGCCCGGTTGGCCAAACCGCAGATCGGCGTGGTGACCAACGTTTTGCCTGCCCACCTGGAGGCTTTCGACAGCGTGGAGGCCATTGTCGAGGCCAAGGGAGAGTTGCTGGAAGCCCTCCCCGCCCATGGCATGGCCGTTATCCCGCATGGTCAAAGCTACACGGCACGACTCCGTCAAAAAGCAGGATCTGTTAAAGTTCTGACATTCGGCCCGGACCCCGCTGCTGACCTGTTTATCGGTCGGGTCGGGGAGGAGAGCGACACATCGCCGCCTGCCCACACGTTTGTCATCCATTGGCAGGGGGAGCCGGATGGGATAAAAATCTGTCTGGCCGCTCCTGGGGAGCATCTGCGCCAGAATGTGTTGGCGGTGGCCGCTGCTGCACGGGCTGCCGGGCTCTCTCCACAGCAAATTGCCTCAGGATTGGAGCTCTTTGCCCCTCCGGTGGGTCGGGGTGGCATCTGCCAGAGTTCTGCGGGCTGGCGCGTGGTGGACGACAGCTATAACGCCAACCCAGGCTCGGTCCAGGCCGCCCTGTATGCCCTGCCAAAACCCGACAAACCGGGACGACGGGTGGCTGTTTTGGGGGATATGCTGGAGCTTGGCAAAGAGGCAGAGTTGTTGCATAGGGGCTTGTGTCAGGCGGTCAGGGAGAGTGGTGTCACCCTGTTGCTGACCGCCGGACCGCAGATGCAGGCCCTGCATCAGGCGGTCAAGGAGGTCGGCTGGGAGGGCGCAAAGGGGCAACAGGGCGATGGGCCGATCGAAGCCTGGCATCGTCCCGACCCTGCCCAGTGGCTTCCGGATATCAAAACCTATCTGCGCCCGGAAGATGTGATTTTGGTCAAAGGATCCCGTGGGATGAAAATGGAACGTATCGTCAAGCTCTTACTGGCGGAGCAATAGCATGCTTTACAATTTGCTGGTTCCGTTAAGCGAGTATTGGTCGGCTCTCAATCTTTTCAAGTATATCACGTTCCGCAGCATCGGCGCGACGCTGACCGCCCTGCTGCTCTCGTTTTTGATCGGACCCTGGCTGATCCGCTCTTTGCAAAAACTGCAAAGCATAGGGCAGCCTATCCGCAGCGATGGGCCGCAACGTCACATTCTGGAAAAAAGTGGCACCCCGACCATGGGGGGCACCCTGATCCTGCTGGCCATGGCGGTGCCCACCCTGTTGTGGGCCAACCTGACCAACCCTTTCATCCAGATGGTGCTGGCCACCACCCTCAGTTTTGGAGCGATCGGTTTTTGGGATGATTATCGCAAGATCACCCGCAGAAATTCCAAGGGCATCTCCGCACGAATGCGGTTTTTTCTGCAAAGCCTGATCGCCTTGCTGGTGGCCTATACCCTGAAAAGTCTTGACCCCGGCAACCTCTTCGGCGCCCTCTCCATCCCCTTCTTCAAGAATCTGGCCGTGGATTTGGGACTGTTCTATTTTCCCTTTGCCATCCTGGTCATCGTCGGCACCAGCAATGCTGTCAACCTCACCGATGGCCTGGATGGGTTGGCCATAGGACCGACCCTCTTCACAGCCGCCACCTTTTTGATTATCGCCTATGTGACGGGCCATTCCCACTTTGCCAACTATCTGGGGATTCCCTATGTGGCCGGCGCCGGGGAATTGGCCATTTTTTGCGGGGCGATGGTGGGGGCGGCCCTGGGCTTTTTATGGTTCAATACCTATCCAGCGCAGGTTTTTATGGGGGATGTGGGTTCCCTCGCCCTGGGTGCCGCCCTGGGAACCGTCGGCATGATCACCCGTCATGAAATTGTCCTGGCCATCGTCGGGGGTATTTTTGTGGTGGAGACCCTGTCGGTGATTGTGCAGGTCGCCTCGTTCAAGCTGATCGGCAAGCGGGTATTCCGTATGGCCCCCATTCACCACCACTTTGAACTGAAAGGCTGGGCAGAGCCCAAAATTATTGTTCGTTTTTGGATCATCTCCATTATACTGGCCCTGATTGGCATTTCGACACTCAAAATCCGGTAACCGCCCCGGTCGGCACCGGAATCCCACTTTGGTGCCGTTGGCGATGGAGGGCGTTCATGCACTTCAACCTGATCAAAGAGAGACTCAAAAGAGGCAGATCCACAGAACCCGCCCCGGTCCGGGAGCCCTTTGCCAGTGGCGGAGAGGGTGCCATGGATCTCTGGTTGGCTGGCACGGCCTTTGTTTTGCTGATCATCGGTCTGGTCATGGTCTACTCCGCCTCCGCGCCCATCGCGGCGCGCCAATTTGGTGATGCCACCCACTTCGCCCTGCGCAACGCCGTTTTTGCCCTGGTGGGGATGGTCGGCATGATCATCATCAGTCGCCTTCCCATCCCGACCATCCGCCAATTGGGACGTGTGGGCTTTTGGCTGGCCATCCTCTTTCTGATGGCTGTTTTGATCCCCGGCATGGGTTTGGAGGGGGGCGGGGCACGGCGGTGGCTGAATTTTCGGGTGATCACCCTGCAGCCCTCTGAACCCTTCAAGGTGCTGTTGGCTCTCTACATGGGCCATCTTATCGCCCAGGATCCTGGATTGGTGCATCGTTTCCGGGATGGCATACTCTACTTGCTGGCCCTCTTTGCCCTGGGGGCAGCCCTGCTCATGGCCGAACCAGACTTCGGAGCCACCGTGATCAGCGCGGCGGTTGTCTTCGGTGTTGTGTTTGTCGCCGGCATTCCCCTCTCCTGGATCGCCAGCCTTGTCATGCTGGCCGTGCCGCTGGCAGCCATGGCGGTCATCATGGCCCCCTATCGGTTTCGTCGTGTCACCTCGTTCCTGGACCCCTGGGATGATCCCCAAAACAGCGATTTCCAACTGGTGCAATCCCTGCTCTCTTTTGGTAATGGCGGGGTGTTTGGCACCGGTCTGGGACAGGGTGAGCAAAAACAGTTCTATCTGCCGGAATCCCATACCGACTTTATCTTTGCTGTCATCGGTGAAGAGATGGGGCTGGGGCTGGTCTGGTTGATCATTTTTCTGTTCGCAGTGCTTGTCTGGCGCGCCATTCGTATCGCCCGCCTCTGTACCGATCCCTTCGTGCGTCTGAGCACCACAGGCTTGACCGTGCTGATCGGTTCCCAGGCGGTGGCCAACATGGGGGTGGTGATGGGACTGCTGCCACCCAAAGGATTGACCCTGCCTCTGGTCAGCTATGGGGGCTCCTCTCTGGTGATCACCCTGGGTGCCATCGGTCTGTTGCTGGCTTTTTCCCGCACCATTGTTCCGACCGACAGGCAGGAAAACCGCACCGGCATGCTGCGGGAGATGGAATCGTGAGTGCCGAGGGCAAAAAATTGGTGATTGCCGGGGGGGGGACCGGTGGTCATATCTTTCCGGCCATTGCCATCGCCGATGCCTGGGAGGCCAACGGCGGCGAGGTATTGTTTGTCGGTACTCCCCAGGGCATGGAAAACCGCCTCCTGCCCCAGCGGGGCAAACGGCTGGCTCTGCTCACCGTGGGGCAGATCAAAGGCAAAGGGTGGGGGGTGCGCCTGCGCACTCTCCTGGGTCTGCCCCGTGCCCTCTTTTCGGCTTGGCAGATCATCCGCCACTATCGCCCGGAGGTGGTGCTGGGGATGGGGGGATATGTCTCTGCACCCACCGTGGTGGCCGCGCGGTTGTTGGGCATTCCCACCGCCCTGCATGAGCAAAATGCCCGTGCCGGACTCACCAACCGACTGCTGGGAAGGCTGACCGACCGGGTGTTCATCTCGTTTGCGGAGAGCTATGGGGCTTTTCAGTCCACCCCTCCCCAGGCCAGCGAACGGGTACTTTTGACGGGCAACCCGGTGCGGGCCGCCCTGCATGAAGAGCAACAGGAGACCATCCTCTCCGGCAACCGCCCCTTTCGCCTGCTGGTGTTTGGGGGCAGTCAGGGGGCGCGCATCTTCAGCGATCTGCTGCCTCCGACCGTTCGGCAGATCAAAGAGAGCGGTATGCCGGTGGAGATTCGCCATCAGGTGCCGCAGGAAGATCTCCCCCAGGTGGCCGCCGAATATGAGCGGTTGGGCATTCATGCGCAGGTTGCACCCTTTTTCCAGAACATGGCAGAGGCCTATCGGGAGGCGGACCTGGTCATCTGTCGAGCGGGGGCCACCACCCTGGCGGAGTTGGCCGCTGTGGGCAAGCCGGCCCTGTTTGTTCCCTATCCCTTTGCCGCCGACGATCACCAAACCGCCAACGCCGAGGCCATGGTACGGGCCAACGGTGGCTGGCTGCAGCCGCAGGGCAACCTGACGGTTGACTGGTTGACGGAATTTTTGCTGGCGCGCATGGCGGACCCGGAGGGGTTGATTGAGGCCGGGCGTAAGGCACACCGGCTGGCCAACCCTCAGGCGGCCCAGACGATTGTGAAACACCTGCAGGCGTTGGCGGATAAAAAACGCTGAATAAGAAAGGGGGTGGTTGCCCACCCCCTGTTCCTGCGTGTCACCCTCGGCGTTACTTGCCCTGGGCTTCCTCTTTGCCATCTTTTCCAGCCTGAGGCGGTTGAGGGGGCTGCCAGCCGCCCGGACCACCATAACCCCAACCTGGGCCGCCCCAGCCTGGGCCATAACCATAGCCCGGACCATAACCACCGGGATACCAGCCGTTGCCCCAGCCGTTGTTCCAGCCGTTGTTCCAGCCGTTATAGTTGTTCCAGCCGTTGTTCCAGTTGTTGTTGCCCCAACCACCCCCATCGGCGTCACCGCTCATGCCGAAGCTGAAATTGCCCCGCCCACGACCGCTGCCGTTGCCCGCGAGGTTGTTGCCCCAATTGTTGCCCCAGTTATTGTTGTTCCAGTTGTTCCAGTTCGATCCGTTGTACGGACCATAGCCATAACCGGGCCCTCCCCACCATGCGGACGCATCATGGGTGACAAACATGGCAGCACCGCCGAGAAGGGCTGCGATAGCCAACGCACTCAAGGTTTTTTTCATGGTCTGCTTTCCTCTGTTTTCTGGATGAAGATAAAACACGTCACGTCACGTTCAAGACACAACAAAACACCCTCCGATGAGCAACTGTGGAGGGTTTGCACACTACCGTGCAATTACTGGCATTTGTTCATATCCGGGCGATTGGCCGCGCAAAAGTTGGGACCGCTGGCATTGGCCTTGCCGGTGGCATCAAAACCACCCGTCAGGGGCTGACCACCCAGGTCTGCGGTGATTTTTTTGTATTTGGTAATGTCCACCCGATCATTGTCACAGGCCTTGAGGGCCGCAGCAGCACAGGCTTCTTTGCTGGTGGCTTCCTTGACGGCCTTGTCGCAGGTTGCTTTGCCGTCGCATTTTTTGAAGGAGTCTGCTTCCTTGCCTTGGCAGGCGATCCGCTCATAGTGCAAAACACAATCTCCATAGGCCACACCGGCCATGCCAACCGAGGCGAACAACAGACCTGTTACCATCATTTTGATTCTCACTGGCTCCGCTCCTTTGCTGTAGCTGTAGATAGTTCGGGCACGACATTCACACTTGAAAACGGTGCAACGGGGAGTGAGTATAACCCAGTCACATTTTTTTTCAACACCTATTTGCAATTATTGCCAGCCACATCCTCAATTAATTGGGAGGCAGCCTGGTCCGGGCGCGTGGCATCCTGCTGCCCGTGTAATTGCCATCCTCCGCGCGGATTTTGCTGCCAATATTCCATGCGGCAGCCCAGACTCCGATAGTGACGATAGCGGTCGCGACCCCTGGCCAGGGCGGCGGGGTCGTGACCCGGCAGAAAGTCGATGATCATGGCAACCCCCCCCGATTCCGGCAACAGGCGGGGGGTTGCCAAAACCAGGAGGGTGGCCTGGTTGCGCAGATCCGGCTCCAGGCTGATGAGCAGCGGTTGCTGTTCCGGGTCGGGGCCATTCCAGAGCCCATGGGGCAAAAAGGGTGGCTGAATCCAGAACAGATCATCCAGCCGCTGGGCCTGCGCCCCATCCCCGGCCAGCAGGTTGATGCGGATACCCCGCTCCCAGGCCTTGCCGACGATGCCCAACAGGGCGGTCTCCAACGGCATGGCAGCCAATTGATAAAAACGCACCGTGGCAGGCTCCGAATGGCTGCGCGCCATCTCTACAGCCAGTTTTTCTGCACAAAATGGTACAACAGACGCACGCCTACCCCCACGGCCCCTTTGGGCATGTGGGGCTGGCTGCTGCCGGTATCATAGGCGGTTCCGGCGATGTCGATATGTGCCCAGGCCTGGTTTTCCTCCACAAAGCGCGACAGAAAACAGGCTGCGGTGATGGTGCCGGCCCCTTTCCCCCCCACATTTTTGATGTCGGCCACTGTGGATTTGATCTGCTCTTGATATTCCGGAAACATGGGCAGCTGCCAGAGGCGATCCCCCGAACGCTCCCCGGCCTTTTCCAGTTGGCGCAGGAGGGGGGGATTGTTGCCCATCAGGCCACTGGCTTGTGAACCCAGGGCGACGACACAGGCCCCGGTGAGGGTGGCCAGGTCGATGATGGCAGCCGGTTTGAAAGAGCTGGCATGGTGCAGGGCATCCGCCAGGATCAGACGTCCCTCCGCATCGGTGTTGAGCACTTCGACAAAAAGACCCTTGGCGGTCTTGATGATATCTCCCGGTCGCTGGGCGGTGGCGGAGGGCATGTTTTCGGCGGCGGGCACCACCCCCACCAGATTGATGGGCAGTTCCATCTCCGCCACCGCCTGCACGAAGCCGAAGACGGCGGCAGCGCCGCACATGTCATATTTCATCTCCGCCATGCCTTCGCCGGATTTTATGTTGAGCCCTCCAGAGTCGAAGGTGATCCCCTTGCCCACCACCGCCAACAGGGGCCGGTCACCGCCATGGCGGTATTCCAGGGTGATCAGGCAGGGAGGCGTGCGGCTGCCGCCGCCGACGGCCAGAATGCCGTTCATCCCCTTTCTGACCAGCATTCTTTCGGCATAGATGGTCGTTTTGATGGCAGGAAGCCGCTCCGCCAGTTGCCGGGCCTGTTGGGCCAGGGTTTCCGGATTGAGCAGATTGGGGGGCTGATTGCCCAGATTGCGGGCAAAGGCGACCCCACGGGTCAACTGTTCCACGGAGAGCAGCCGCTTTTTCTCCTGGGCCGTCTCCTCCCCGGAGAGGCCCAGAACAAGCTGCTTGAAGGGATGCTCCTCTTTGGGCTCCTTGGGCTCTTTGCCCTCCTTGTTTTCCTTGCTCTTGAAATGCTCAAACCGGTAGCTGCTCAACCATGCCCCTTCCGCCAGGGATTCCAGGACGGCAATCGGTCGCTGTTTCGCCGGGCGTTTGGCGGACTGTTTTTTGCTGGCCTGGTAGGTGTCCAGGGAGAGCAGAACATGGCAGGTGGCAATGTTGGATTTGTTGCAGAGGGCATGGATATGGCCACCCAGGGCGCGGAAACTTTCGTTCGTGAGGGACTCTTTTTTGCCCAGCCCCAGCAGGACGATGCGCGGCATCTGCAGGCCGCTGTTGGCGGGGGTGCGGAAGAGGATAGACTCTCCCAGCCCCCCTTTGATCCATTTTTCCTGCAGCCGTTGCTGGACCTCCTGGGCCAGCTCTTCGCCACAGAGGGAGAGAGCGGCCTGCGCTTCTCCCCCCTCATAGACCCCCACAATCAAGGCATCACTCTTCCATGTGGAAACAGCCCCGGTGGCGACGGTGATTTTCAGCGCATGTTCTGTCGGATTCATCCTGACCTTATCCATTAAAAAGTTGGTTTTTTAGTTTTTTACTATTACGGGGCCAGGGGCAAAGCCCCTGGCGGGGGCGATCGCCGCACCTGCGGGAGTGTGGAGGAAAATCTCCTCCGATTCAAGTGGGTTTTTTCGGGGGCGACAACGGTTGTGGCATTTTCAGGCACATGCCTCGCCTTGACAGGCCAGCAGGCCGGAACGCCCGGCCACCTCTCCCCAGACGATGGTGTGGCGGGGTAACGGGGTCTCTCGCAGAGGGGGGGTCTCCTTCGTGCCCTGCCACAGGTCGGCCAATGCCACCAGGGCATGTCCCTCGGCCTGCCAGCTCTGCAGCAATGTTTCCATGACCGGCAGCAGTTTCATCCCCTCCAGTTCGGCATGCAGGGTATAGACATGGCCCTGGGCGCGCGGTTGCCGGCTGTGGGCCAACACCGCTGTGTGGACATTGTCCGCCGTCAGGCCGTCGCGGCCCAGCAACTCATCCAGGGTGGGCAGGGTGGTGGGCAGTTGTGGACAGGCAAAAGCCCGGCCCGCCAGCACCGGCAGAAAGGGATGATGACCCCGGGTGTCGCTGGCATAGGGGAGACTCCACTGCTCCTCCATGGCCAACAGATGGGGGTTGAGTTGCCAACCCGCCGCGCCGTGGGTGGTGGCCGCCTGGCCCAGCAGGCGGTTGTGGAGATCATGGGCGGAGTGCAGGGCCTGTCGGGTCCAGGCTTCCCCCTGGCGGGCGACCTGGTCCTGCCAGGCCACATGGTCATAGCAGTGGATGCCGCTTTCGTGACCGGCCTGGAGGGTCTCCCGCAGGATGGCGGCAGTGCGTTCTCCGATCATCGGGCCGGGCAGCAGCACGCCGTACAGCAGGGTTTTCAGGCCATAGTGGCTGAGCACCGAGGTGCGGCTTACCTTGCTCAGGAACCCCCGGCGAAAAACGCGCCGCAGGGCCCGACCGGTATGGTCCGGTCCCAGGCTCCACAAAAAGGTGGCCCGGACCCGGTAGCGGTCAAACAGACGCAGCAGGGCAGGCACCCCCTCCCGGGTGCCCCGCAGGGTATCCACATCCACCTTCAGGGCGATCGCCATGGGGGATCAGCCCTCTTTGTCCAGATCCAGATCGTCGTGGTCCAGCAGGGCCCCGGCCCGCTCCACCTCGGTGCGATAGGTGGCAAAGATGCGCCGCAGGGAGGTGGCCAGATCGATGCGGGGCTGCCAGTTGAGATCCCGACAACTGTTTTCGATCCAGGGCACCCGGTGTTCGATATCCTGATACCCCTCGCCATAGTAGCGCGCCGACTGGACCTCCACCAGCTTGACCCGCCGCAACCCCTTGCGATATTCGGGAAATTCGGCGGCAATCTGCAGCATCTGCTGGGCCAGCTCCCGGACGGAATGGCCATTGTTGGGGTTGCCGATGTTATAGATTTTGCCGCTGGCGATCCCCCCCGGATTTTCGATGACCCGCATCAGGGCATCGATGCCATCCTCGATATCGGTAAAACAGCGGCGTTGCGCCCCCCCATCCACCAGTTGGATCGACTCTCCCCGGGCGATGTGGCCCAAAAACTGGGTCACCACCCGGGAGCTGCCCTCTTTGGGGGTGTGCAGACTGTCCAGTCCGGAACCGATCCAGTTGAATGGGCGGATCAGGGTAAAATCCAGCTTTTCCTCCACCCCGTAGGCCCAGATGACCCGATCCAGCAGCTGTTTGGCGCAGGAATAGATCCAGCGTTGTTTGTTGATGGGGCCCAGGACACAATGGGATTCATCGGGATGGAAGGCGGGATCCTGGCACATGCCGTAGACCTCCGATGTGGAGGGAAAGATCAGCCGTTTGCGGTAGCGGACGCAATCCCGGATGATGGGCAGATTGCATTCAAAATCCAGCTCAAAGACCGCCAGGGGATGGCGCACGTAGGAGGCCGGGGTGGCGATGGCCACCAGGGGCAGGATGACATCACATTTTTTGACATGATACTGCATCCACTCCCGGTTGATGGCAATATCCCCCTCAAAAAAGTGAAAACGGGGATGCTCCGTCAGGGCGGTGATATGGTTGGCGTGCATGTCCATGCCGTAGACATGCCAATCGGTCTGATCGATGATGCGCTGGGAGAGATGGTGGCCGATAAAGCCGTTGACGCCAAAGATGAGTATGTTCAATCGGGCAGACTCCTATGCCGTAGGCGGGGTGGGAATGGCCAGCAGCGCGTCGCGCCCCCAGCCGGGATGGCAGGATGCGGTGGACTCCGGGCCCTGGCCTTGTCGGGTTGTGTGCAGCAGTTGCAGCCGCTTGCCATCCTGGCAATCGGCATAGCAGCGCTCCCCCTCCTGGTAGATGCAGGGCCAGCTCTCCGGCGGGGTGCGGGCCGCTTCGTTCCGATAGTGGCTGCCCAGCACCCGGATCCGCTCTCCGTGCAGATCAAAAAAGGCACCCGGATAGGGGGGGGCCACGGCCCGGATCAGGTTGTGGATCTGCCAGGCGGAATGGCGCCAATCGATGCGGCCATCTTCTGGTCGTCGGCGACCGAAATAGCTGCCCTGGCTGAGATCCATGGGGGTGGGGGTGAGCTGCCCGGCCAGCAGGGGGGGCAGGGTGCGCAGCAGCAGCCGCTCGCTGGCGCAGACTGCTTTTTGGAAGACGGCGTGGGCGGTATCGTTGGGCAGGATGGCCACCGCCTCCTGGTCCAGCAGGGCGCCGGCATCGGCGCGCCGCTCCATGACATGCAGGCTGACGCCGGTTTGTGACTCTCCATGGCAGACCGCCCAATTGATGGGCACCCGGCCCCGATAGTGGGGCAGCAGGGAGCCGTGCAGGTTGTAGGCCCCCCGTCGGGGCAGAGCCAGCAGCTCCACCCCCAACAGATGCCGATAATAGAAAGAAAAAATAAAATCTGCCTGGCAATCCTGCACCGCCTGGATTACTACAGGCTGGTTGGGATCTTCCGGCATTTGGGTGGGGATGCCCTCCCGGTCGGCCAGGGCGGCCACGCTGTCAAACCACTGGTTTTCATGGGGATCATCC
Source organism: Magnetococcales bacterium (assembly GCA_015229095.1). Taxonomy (GTDB): domain Bacteria; phylum Pseudomonadota; class Magnetococcia; order Magnetococcales; family Magnetaquicoccaceae; genus Magnetaquicoccus. The sequence goes on from JADGCE010000049.1 coordinate 14,693, forward strand.
TGATGGGTGATCACCAGAGGCACCCGGATGCCCAGGGCCAGCAAGACCGACAGGGCCCGCACCCCGACGTTGTGGTAGGCAAACACCACCGCCGTGGTCGGGGTGCGGTTCATGGTTGGACCACGGGGGGTATCTGTTCCAGTACGGTGCGGATCAGATAGCGGGGTCGTTGCTTGGTCTGGTGGTAGATGCGTCCCAGATATTCCCCCATCATGCCCATGCCGAACAGCAAAACTCCCACCAGGAAAAAGAGGATGGCAAAGAGGGTGAACACCCCCTCCACCTCCGGGCCCACCACCAGACGGCGGATGGTCAGGTAGACCACAAAGAGCAGGGAGGCGATGGCGATGCTGATACCGATCAGGGAAAACATCCGCAAGGGGGCGGCGGAAAAGCCGGTCATCAGGTCAAAATAGAGCTGCATCAGGGTGAAGAGGGAATATTTGGAACGACCGGCGGCCCGCTCTTCATGTTCCACGACAATTTCGGTGCTGTTGCCTGCATAGAGGAAGGCGAGGGCCGGGATGAAGGTGAAGGATTCCTGGGAGGCCAGCAGCGGAACCACCACCTCCCGGTGATAGCCCCGCAGCATGCAGCCCTGATCGGTGATGCGGATGCGGGTGATCTTTTCCCGCAGCCGATTCATGACCTTGCCGGCCACCTGTCGCCAGAGCACATCCTGCCGTTTGCGGCGGATGGTGCCCACATAGTCATGGCCGGCATCCATCTGGGCCAGCAGTTTGGGAATCTCTTCGGGGGGATTTTGCAGGTCTGCATCCAGGGTGATGATATATTGGCCACGGCAATGGTTGAAACCGGCGATGATGGCCGCATGTTGGCCAAAGTTGGTTTTCAGGATGATCACCCGGGTGGTGGCGGGCATGGCCTGAAACTGCTGGTGCAGCAGGCGGGGGGTCTGGTCCCGGCTGCCATCGTCCACGAAAAGAATTTCGTAGGAGCGGCCCAGCCCTTCCATCACCGCATAGAGCCGCCGGAAGAGCAGCGGCAGCACCGACTCCTCGTTGTAGACGGGGATCACCACAGAAATTTCCGGGTTTTGCGGGGTCTCTGGGGACATGGGCTATCCTTCCAATACCTGCCGAATGGCCGCCACGACCATCTCCACCTCTTCCAGGGTCATGGTGGGATAGAGGGGCAGGGAGACCACCGTGTTGCCGATCTGTTCGGCGATGGGAAACTGGCCGGGGCGAAAACCGAAGGTTTCCGAAAAATAGTGGGTCAGGTGGACCGGGCGATAGTTGACCATGCAGCTGATGCCCCGCTCTTGCAGGGCCTGCACGAAGCGATCCCGCGCCATCCCTTCCACCAGGATGGGCAGCAGATGGTGGGCATGCACGGCCCCCGGCGGGGTGGTGGAGAAGAGCCGCAGGCCGGGCAGGGGGGCCAGCAGCTCCTGGTAGCGTTGCACCAGGGTGCGCCGTCGTTGCAGGTTGGCCTCCATGCGTTCCAGTTGTGGCAGCAGGATGGCGGCTTCAATGTTGCTCATGTTGTATTTCCAGCCCATGAGGGTCATATCCCAGTGCTGGTAGCCTTTGACGGTCCGTTCGGCGCCGCTTTTGGTCATGCCGTGCAGACGCAGCAGCCGCAATTTTTCGTAGAGGGCTGTATCGTTGGTGGCCAGTGCCCCCCCCTCGCCACAGGTGATATTTTTGGTGGCATAAAAGCTGAAGCAGGCGGTCTGGCTGCGGGCGGCGGGGCGTATGCCGTGCCAATGCCCTTCGAGGCAGTGGGCGGCATCCTCGACGATGGCCAGGCCGTGCTGGTTGGCCACGGCACCCATGGACTCCATGTCGCAGAGACGCCCGTAGAGATGGACCGGCAGGATGGCCTTGCTGCGGGGGGTGAGGGCGGCGGCGATCCGTTGCACATCAAGATTGCCGCTCTCCGGCTCCACATCCACAAAGACGGGGCGGGCCCCGGACTCCAGGATGGCGGTGGCGGTGGCGATAAAGGTCATGGGGGTGGTGATCACCTCATCCCCCGGACCGATGCCCAGGGCCAGCAGGGAGAGGTGCATGGCGCCGGTGCAACTGGTGACCGCCAGCAGATGGCGGCAGCCCAGATAGTCGGCCAGCTTTTTTTCCAACAGGGCCACGGTCTCGCCGGTGGTGAGGACCGGATGGCGGATGGCCTGGGCCACCGAATCGATCTCCGCCTGACCGAGATCGTGGCGGAAAAAGGGCACTTTAAAATTCATGGCACGCAGCACTCCCCCAGCAAACGGGTGGCAATTCCCCACACTGCCGTTAATGGGCAGCCGAGTGGGGGATTTTCCTGCCCTTTGCCCTCCCGGTCAAGGAATTATCGGCTTTTTTGTGTCGGGTGGTGGTGGGGGGGCGGAGAGGGGCAAAAAAAGG
>JADGCE010000050.1:0-7367 GCA_015229095.1 Magnetococcales bacterium
TTCGGGAGGGGGAGAGAGCGCAGTCCCGGCGTCAGACCCATAACAACCCGAACGGACAGGGTGTTACCACCAGAAGAGAGGATATTTGCGGGTCGGGGCCAGATTGTTTACCAGAAGGGCAACCAGGAGAAGAGAGAGGGCGCCCAGGCCGGCGGGGACCAGCACATAGAAAAATCCCAGCTGGTGGATCTGCGGGGAGCCGATCACCGCAATCAGCGCGGTGGCCCCGCCCGGCGGGTGGAGGGTTTTGGTGATATGCATGCAGGCGATGGCTGTGGCAACGGCGGCGGCGGCGGCCAACCAGGGCAGCCCTTCTCCCAGCCACTGAAACATGCCAACCCCAACCAGGGCAGAGATGATGTGGCCCCCGATCAGATTGCGCGGTTGTGCCAACGGGCCACCCGGTGCGCCATAGACCAGTACGGCGGAAGCCCCGAACGAACCGATGATCAACACCAGGTCCGCAGGCGCGAAAAAACGCTCATGCAACCACGCCAGCAGCCCGATGCCCAGCATGCCCCCCAACCAGGACCAAAAAATTTCCCCTGCACTGACGGCAGGCATGCCCGCCCCTCCCCCGCGCATTTTACGCAGATAGTGGCGCAGAGAGGGGGGGGGAGGGGCAGAGATATTCATGATGCTTGACCATCCTGTAGTGTGCGATGGGGGATGTGCAAAAGGCATGACCGGGGGATTATACCTTCAGGGTACGCCCCAGCTTGTTGGTCACGCTCTCCATCTTGCCGGTCAAACGCTGCGTCCGGCCCGCACGATAGTCGGCTTTCAGGGTGATGCTGATCCTCTGGCAGTCGCTCTGCATGGTCGTCAGGCACTCCTTGACCACGGCCATGCAGGCATCCCACTCCCCTTCCAGGCAGGTGCCCATGGGGCCCAGTTTGTAGGGCAGGCCGCTTTTGTCAATGATATCCAGAGAGCGCGCGACATAGGTGCTGACGCTCTCGCCTTTGTCCAATGGGGTCATGGAAAACTCAAGTAGCAGACTCATGAACGGTCTCCTTGGCAGGGTGTTGGTCGACGGCAAAACGCTGCATCATCCGCAACAATAAGGCCAATCCTGGCACGGCCGCCAGGGTGGTGAGCAGAAAAAAGGCGGACCAACCCACATGATCCGCCAATGCGCCACCGACGGAGGCCAGCAGTGTCCTGCCAAAGGCCATGAATGAGGTCAACAGCGCATATTGGGTGGCCGTGTAGGCAATATTGCACAAGGAGGAGAGATAGGCAACGAACGCCGCTGTGCCCATGCCACTGCTGAAATTTTCCACGGCGATGGTCAAGGTGAGGAGCCCCAGGTTGTGCCCGGCTTGGGCCAACAGCACAAAGAGCAGATTGGAGAGCATTTGCAAGATGCCACAATACAACAGGGGCTTCATGATCCCCATGCGGTTGACCAAAACCCCGCCCACCACGCTGCCCGCCAGGGTTGCGCCCAGACCAAATATTTTGCTGATGTTGGCAATGTCGATTTTTGAAAAGGCCAAATCCAGGAAGAATGGATTGCTCATCACCCCGGCCAGCGTATCGCCCAATTTGTAGAGCAGGATGAACAACAGGACCAGCCCCCAACTGTCGCGCCGCATGAAATCCGCAAAGGGGGCCACCACAGCCCGGGCCACCCAGGCCATGAGCCGCTCCCTGCGCCCCGGCCATGGAGGCCCTTTGGCCAACAGGGGAGGCAGATTGTCCCCCTGGCTCTCTCTGCCATCCGCCGTTTTGACGGCGGGTTCCGGATTGAGCAGGATGGTGACCATGCCGATGCCCATCAGGGCAGCCATCAGGGTGTAGGTGACAAACCAGCCAAAAAAGGTGGCCAGGTAGAGGGCCGCCGCACCGGAAACCACCATGCCCAACCGGTAGCCAAGCACCGACATGGCCGCTCCGGCCCCATACTGCCGTTCTTCCAAGATTTCCACGCGATAGGCATCGATGACAATATCCTGGCTGGCAGACCAGAAGGCGGTACAGAGTGCCCACAGGGCGGCTGCAAACGGGGATTCCCCAGGCTTGCTCAGCCCCAGGCAAAAGAGGGAGAGCATCAGGGCGATCTGGGTGAGAATGGCCCAGCTGCGACGGCGCCCCAGGCGAGGCGTCAACCAGGGGATGGGCAGCTGATCCACCAGGGGCGCCCACAAAAATTTAAAGGTGTAGGGTACGCCGGTCAGGGCAAACAGGCCGATGGCGGTTTTGCTGATACCCTCCTCGGTCAGCCAAAGCGAGAGGGTGCTGAAGGTCAATGCCAGCGGCAATCCGCTGGAAAAGCCCAAAAACAGGATGGCAACCACCCGTCGTTCGCCATAAACGGAGCAGGCCCGCAACCAATGGAGGGCCGTGGAGTGGGCAGGTGGATGAGGTCGCATGATGGCTCTCTTCTGGGTGATCTGCACGGGTGAACAGGTTGCCCTGTGTGGTCATGCGCCGAAACGATCCGAAGAACGGGTCTTGATCATCGTTTCGGCCATTTCTGGGGGAGGCGGAGAACCGCCTCCCCCAGATCCCCTCCACCCTTTTTCTTCAATAGTTTTTACTATCAGGGGTCCAGGGGCAGAGCCCCTGGTGGGGCTGGGGGCAAAGCCCCCACTGGCCGAAACGATGATCAAGGCCGAAAAACGGGATAACACGCTCTCGCACTCCGGCGGGAATCTCTCTCCAGATGAGGGGCGAGCGGGCGTCGCACCCGGCGGTTTGTTTCCTGGTGAGGCAGTCTGTTGGCCCGCCTGGAAGGGAACGATCCCTTGCTCCCCCCTGTGCCTGTCGGGAGGGCGGGAGAGCGGGTTACAGGATGCCAGGCCCTTGGACCGTGTTGACCAGACGAAACGGAATGCCAGCGGCGACCGCACTGGCCACCAATCCGGCGCGCAGACTGAAACCGCTGTATTCCTTGGGATCCAGGCCGATGGATTGGACCCGCTCTTTGACGATGAGGGCGACCCCATGTCCGGTCAGAGGGCTGCCAGAACGCTGCCCATGGCGATTGATTCCCTGAAAGACGGGCCCTGTTTCAATCTGAGCGGCCGCCAACCACTCCTGTAAAGCCCGCACCGCACAGACAGAACTGCGCCCGTGCAGGAGAACCACGGAACCTTCCGGCAGATGGATCTCGATCCCCTCACGAATGGTGCGCAGATCGGCAACGGTCATGGATGTCAGTTCCGAACGGCGCAATCCTGCGGCAAAGCCGGACAGGATCAATGCCTTGTCCCGTTTGTCCTTGAGGCGTTCCCCCATGTTGCTCACCATGGCCAGCACATGCTCTTTGAGCAGGGGGGAGACCTTCCGTTGCTCCTTGCCATGACTGCGGCGGATGCCCGTGAGCACCGAATGGACCGTATCGGATTTGGTGGGATCTTCCAGACCCTGGTTGGTGTGCGCTTTGCCGATGGAGACTTTCCATCGGACCAGGGTGGCATATTTGTGGGTGTTGGCGTGGGCCAACAGATAGGCCGCCACGGTCTTGGAGGCAGAGGGCACCGATCCCCCCCAGTCCACATAGCGACGCAAATCTCCCCAGTAAGCCATCCGGGTGTTGTTTGCCAAAATGCCAGGCTGAGAAATTCCCAGTTGCACGGGAAATTCAACGCTCTGGGAAACGGGTGTTGGTAAAACCTCCATGCGGATACTCCAATCTTCTAAGTTTGATAAAAGGCTTGTGATGACATAAATACAAAAGATGTCAAGATGTCAGCCGTTCTGCAATTTTCCACACCCAACCAAATACTTTTATGTTTAATTGGGCACGCAACGACCGACGGGTCAACCGACCCGAAAGGGTTGACCGGTTTGTACCTTCGAGACGCAGGCCCGACCCATTGCGTCGCCGGAGCTTGTGTATTTCTTTGAAGTCATTCACTCTTTGCAGTAGATCGGCGCTCCTGTGGCGACGCACGGTCGGGCGTGCCGGTCAACTTGCATTCCTCATGCCAATCCAAAAAAGCGCAATCCACAGGGGGAGCATTCAGCGGATATGCGCGGCGGTTTATTGGTGAAATCCCTGTTTCACCGTTTCCGTCAGACTGCAGGGCATCTCTGCTTTTCCCGACCAGCCTGGGAGAGCCGGAGGAAGGGTTTGATTTTTGACGGTGCAGACTGCCAAGAAAAAAAGGGGGCGTTGCTTGTTGGGGTTGACAAAGGATTTCTTTCTTGTCATTTTAGCTGCCACGGGAGAGATGGCCGAGCTGGCTGAAGGCGGCACCCTGCTAAGGTGTTGTACTCGAAAGGGTACCGAGGGTTCGAATCCCTCTCTCTCCGCCATCTTTGCTGCCCCGCGCCCCGTGCCTGGCACGGTGGCTCTGCGCGGCTCCCTTGAGAAATTTCCCGAAAAGATCCCGATTTGTGTTGCAGCTTACCCGCCCCCCTCTGTCGTGTCGTTGGATGCCGAGTGGCCGCCCCGTGGGGGTGCTGCTGTGGGTGATCGTCTTTCTGCTGACGGGTTGCCAACAGGAACAGAAGCAGGAGTCAACCTATCTTGCCCTGGATACGCGGGGCAGGGACCGGCTGCCGCTCTCCCCCCACGTCTTGACCAATCGCGCGCGACCATCCGCCACCATGGCGGTCGAACATCCGGGCCTTGCGCTGCGCTTCCGGGCACTGGATAAACGGACGCTGAAAATCCACAACCTGGTTGCCTCGGTCGGCCAACGCCAGATCGCGCCCTGGGGCGCACTGTATGCATCGGCTTTTGTTCCGGATCTGGTCATTCGGGACGGCCAGGCGCTGCATGGACCGGAAGGCTATTTCAATCCAGCCGTGTGGGTTGTGTTGGAGGATGGCAATGGGCAACCCCTGCATGAAGGGTGGTTGTTTGCCCGGGATTCTGCCCAGACGGCGTGGGATCATGCCCGCTATGATCTGACCTTCCTGGGATCGGGAGCGGAGGAGGCCGCCGCAGCTCCAGGCAAACGGAGCACGGGAGGGGCCGCGCCAAACACACCGCGCAAATCTCCCGCGACGGGTTCGACCCCACGGGGGGCTCGGGATGAGGCGGCAGAGTCGGTGGATGATCTCCAGGATCCTCAGGATTAGGGTCTGTTGACATTCAAAAATTTTTGCCGGGGTCTGGGGGCCGTCACGGCCCCCAGCGGGTGTCCAGAGGGCAGAGCCCTCTGGTGGGGTGCGGGGCGAAGCCCCGAAACGGCTGGCGGGGCTTCGCCCCGCACCCCACCAGGAGGGGATAATCCCCTCCTGGACCTCCCTGATCGTTTTGTTTATCCATGTAGGGGAGTCACTCTATCCTGGAAGGGCAGCTGACATGACAGGGGGCGAAACCCTCTACCTGGAGGAGACCCAGGCCGCCCTGCTCCTGGCTCTGGTGGCCGCAGGCGCAGCCGGACAACAACAAGAGATTCCGGTGGGGGCAGTCCTGCAGGATGCGGCGGGGCGTTTTTTGGGGGAGTGCGGGAACAGCCGCATCGCCACCTCCGATCCCACCGGCCACGCAGAGTTGCGGGTGATGCGACAGGGGGCAGCCCGCATCGGTCATGATCGTTTGTTGGGCACCACATTGACCGTAACCCTGGAACCATGCCCCATGTGCATGGCCGCCGCCGGTATGGCGCGGGTGGCACGGCTCACCTATGAGGCGCACAATCCGCTCTCTTCCTCCGTGGCAGACGCACTGAGCCGTGTTGTGGTCGCACACAAGCCGGCGGAGAGTCCAGAGGCGTTTGTTTTTATTTGTGAGGAAAATAAATGGGTTGGCAAAAAAACGGCAGACGGAACCGAAAAAGTTGTTGCGGATGCCGGCCTGTTGTTGCGAATTTTCTTTGATCAAAAGCGCAAAATCTGCTCCAATGCGTCGTCGCGGTGCAAGGCATCACCGGCACCGGATAGTGTGGAGAGATGACCGAGCGGTTTAAGGTGCACGCCTGGAAAGCGTGTGTACTCCAAAAGGGTACCGAGGGTTCGAATCCCTCTCTCTCCGCCATCCATTTCGTTGCAGCGGCAGGCCACCCTTCCCTCCTGGTCGGACGCATCTGCTGCAACCTGTTCGAGGTTGAGTTCGCCACACCATGATTGTGTCGGTCGTTCTTTCGTGGGCGGCGTTGATGGCCAGGATGTACGCAATGAAAACCTGCAAACCCCGTCAGGACCGGAGGGTAGCAGCGGTAGCGGTGCTTTTCGTGTGCCGTACACAGCCTGGCCGGAGCCGCCCTTAATCCCATGTCCTCCTATGTCGTGTTGGCACGTCGATGGCGGCCGCGCAGCTTTGCGGCCCTGGTGGGGCAGGGGCATGTCACCCAGGCCCTTACCCATGCCCTCTCCACGGGTCGCATTCCCCACGCCTTTCTTTTTTCCGGCATCCGGGGCGTGGGTAAGACCACCCTGGCCCGTCTGTTGGCCATGTGCCTCGATTGTGAACAGGGGGTCTCAGCCGAGCCGTGCGGTCAATGCACCTCCTGTCAGGAGATCATAGCGGGCAACCATCCCGATGTGTTGGAGATCGATGCCGCCTCCCGCACCAAAGTGGAACAGATGCGGGAAGTGCTGGATATGGTGAGTTATTCACCCGCCGTTTCCCGCTTCAAAGTCTACATTCTCGACGAAATCCATATGCTCTCCAGCCAATCCTTCAACGCCTTGTTGAAAACCCTGGAAGAGCCGCCTCCCCATGTCAAATTTGTCTTCGCAACCACCGAACCCCGCAAAATACCGGCTACCATACTCAGTCGCTGCCAACGTTATGATCTGAAACGTCTCTCCCGCGATCTGCTGATGACCCACCTGCAAACCGTCCTGACCACAGAGGGGGTTCCCTTTGATCCGGCTGGCGTGGAGGCGGTTGTGCGCTCGGCGGAGGGATCGGTGCGGGATGCCCTCTCCCTGCTGGATCAGGTCATCGCCCATGGGGCAGGCAGTGTGCGCTTTGCCACCGTCAAAGATTTGCTGGGGTTGACTGATCCCGAGAGTATCGTGGAACTGCTGGCATTCCTGTTACGCGGTCAGGCCCCGGAAATGTTGCGGAGGGCCACCGATCTTTACAACAACGGGGTCGAACCCGAAAGCCTGATCAAGGAGTTGTTGGATCTCGTTCACCGGGCGACCCAACAAAAACTGTTGGGCCCCTCCCGGGAGAGGGGGGCGTCACCGGCGGCCTTGAGCGCCCTGGCGGGGGATATCTCCATGGAGCACCTGCAGATGGTCTATCAGGTGCTGTTGCGTGGCAGTCAGGATTTGCGCATCGCGGAGGATGCCCTGCAGGCATTGGAGATGCTGCTGCTGCGGGCGACCTACCTGAAGCCGGTGCCTGCGCTGGAAAAATTATTGGCGGGTCTGCAAGATAGAGGTCATGATCTCCCCGGATCCTCCTCTGTTGCACCTCCCGCTGCGCCCGTTGTTGCACCTCCCGCTGC
>JADGCE010000050.1:7467-16901 GCA_015229095.1 Magnetococcales bacterium
CCGGATCCTCCTCTGTTGCACCTCCCGCTGCGCCCGTTGTTGCACCTCCCGCTGCGCCCGTTGTTGCACCTCCCGCTGCCCCTGCTGTTGCACCTCCCGCTGCCCCTGCTGTTGCACCTCCCGCTGCGCCTTTTGCTGCGCCTCCCGCTGCTCCTGCTGTTGCACCCGTCGTTGCTCTCAGGGAAGAAACAGAGGGGATCTCGGCGCAACGATTGACTTCCTGGTCGCAGTTGGTATCCTTCATCGCGAGTCGGGAGGGTGGATTGGCCGTCCAATTGGAACAACTGTTGGCCTGTTCCCTGTTTGAGACGGACGCCAACGGCCAGCCCAGCCGGATTGAGTTGCAGTTGGTGAACGATCTCTGTGGCTCGGCAGAGCAGATGCGGCGCAAGTTGGCCGATTTTTTGACTGCCCAGGGCATGCCGGGGGTGCGCATTGCGATCACCGCTGCAGAGGGTGGTTGTCGTCAGAAAACCCTGGGAGAATCGGCCACTCAGGCGCGTCAGGAGCGGCAGACCCGGTTGACGGAAGCGCTGCGCACACACCCCGTCGTGGAAAAAATGATCACCCGTTTTCAAGCGGAGTTGCTGCGGGTGGAACTCATTGCCGACAGGCATGGTCTAACCTTACGGGAGTAGCATGGTGAAAAATTTAGGCAACATCATGAAGCAGGCTCAGGAAATGCAGAGCCGCATGGCCAAAATGCAGGAAGATCTGGCGGTTACTCAGGTCGTTGGCCAGTCTGGTGGGGGCATGGTGGAGGTGACTCTCAGCGGCAAGCAGGTGGTGCAGCGCATCAAATTGGATCCCTCCATTATCGATCCGGCCGACGTGGAGTTGCTGGAGGATCTGATCGCCGCTGCGTTCAATGACGCCCAAAAAAAGCTGGCGGATCTGACTCAGCAGACCCTCAGCAAGGTCACCGGTGGTTTGAACATTCCCGGTCTCAATCTGCCCTTCTGATGCGCTTTCTGACCACAGCGGGAATGGCTGCAGAAGAGAGGAGGCGGGTGTGACGGCGGGGCTTCCTTCGGTGGAACGGGCCATTCAGCTGTTCGTTCGCTTTCCCGGTATCGGTCGCAAAAGCGCGCAACGGATGATTCACCATCTGCTGCGCCGGGAGCGGGGCGAGGTGGAGCAACTGCTGCAGGCTCTCCAGGCGTTGGCCGATCGTGTGGGCCACTGCGCCATCTGCCACAATCTGGCCGAGGCGGAGCAGTGCTGGATTTGCAGCGATACCCGCCGGGAGGCCCATCTGCTGTGCATCGTCGAAGAACCGATGGATCTGCTCTCTATCGAGAGGGCCGGCCTTTTTCGTGGTCGTTATCATGTGCTTGGGGGGCGTCTGAACCCGCTGGGGGGGGTGGGTCCGGAACAACTGAACCTGGCCACCCTGGAGAGTCGTTTGCGCGCCGGGCAGACCACGGAGTTGATCATTGCAACCAACCCGACCGTGGAAGGGGAGGCGACTGCCCACTATGTGAACCAGATGGCTGCCCCGCTGGTTTCCCGTGTCACCCGATTGGCCTACGGCATGCCCATGGGGGGCGAGCTGGAATATCTGGATGAATCAACGGTCTATCAGGCATTGGCAGGGAGGCGGAATTTTTAAAATTTGTGCAATGCAATATTATCCATTGTGCAATGCAGCAACCTCGTGTATTGTCTGCTCCTGTCGGCCTCCGTTTGAGTTCGATTTCATTTTCACCATCTTGGAGGGCACGTTTGCATGGCCACCTTGAACGCTGCAACACAGAATTCCTTTCCTTTCCCAGGTATTCCTGGCACGGGTGACGGCTCTGACGCGGTTGCGTATGTGGAGACCCGGTCGACGCATGGCGCTGCGGCCTATCCCATCACCTCATCCACCATCATGGGGCAACATTATCAGGTGGCGGTTGCCAATGGCTTCAGGAACGTTTGGGGCTCGCCGTTGGCTTGGCTGGAGTTGGAATCGGAACACTCCTCGGCTTCGGCCTGTGAAGGGTTTGCCCTGGCGGGTGGGCGGGTGACCAACTTTACCTCCGGTCAGGGGCTGATTCTGATGAAGGAGGTATTGTACACCAACTCCGGCAAGCGTCTGCCCCAGGTGTTGAATGTCGGGGCCCGTGCCTTGACCTCCCAGGCCTTGAACGTTCACGCGGGCCATGACGATGTCATGGGGGTCGCGGACTGTGGTTGGGGCATCCTGTTTGCGCACAGCATCCAGGCTGTTGCCGATCTCTGCCTCATCGCCCGGCGCGCCTCGGAAGATTCTCGCACCCCGATGATGAATGTCCAGGATGGCTTTCTGGGCACCCATACGATCGAAAATTTGAATTTTCCAGAGGATGAGCTGATCCGGGTCTTCCTCGGTGATCCCCAGGAAAAGATGCGTGCCACTTTCAGTGCCCAATATCCCTTGCAGATCGGCGTGGTGCAAAATCAGGACGCCTACATGTTGGGGAAAATTTCCCAACGGCTCTATTATGACAAGCTGCCCGCCGTGATTCAGAACAGCATGGATGCCTTTTATGCCCTGACCGGTCGGCGTTATCAGCTGATTGAGCCCATCGGCATGGAGGGGGCGGAGTATGCCATCATCGCCATGGGAACCCTCTCGGAGACGGCCGCCTCGGCCATTGGCATTGTGCAGGAGAGATTGGGCGTCAAGCTTGGGGTGTTGAATGTCACCTGCTATCGACCCTTTCCCGCCGCCCGCTTGGCCAGTCTGATCAAACAGTGCAAGGCCGTCGCGGTCATCGAACGTTGCGATATTCCCACCATGGTGGACAATCCCCTGACCACGGACGTCGAGGCCTCTCTGGCCAAGGCGATCATGGGCGCCCCCGGTTTTGAGGCCGTCGACCGTATCCCCTTTGTCTTTTCCGGGTCGGCCGGTCTGGGTTCCCGGGACACCACCCCCGGCCATATCGTGGCGGTGGTCAGGAACATGCTGGCAGGTTCCAAGGGCAAGGCCTATTTTACCCTGGGTATCGACCATCCCACCGCACTGCCTGCAGAGGTGGAGCCGGATGTGCGCCCGGAGGGCTCTTTTTCGGTGCGTGCCCACTCTGTGGGCGGTTATGGCTCGGTCACCACCAACAAGGTGATCGCTACCATGCTGGGAGACATTTTTGGCTTCCGGGTGCAGGCGGCCCCCAAGTATGGTTCCGAGAAAAAAGGGTTGCCCACCAACACCTACCTGACGGTCATTCCCAGCGGCAAAATTTTGACCCACTGCGAGTTGCAGCAGGTGGATTTTGTGCCCCTGATGGATCCCACCACCTGGTATATGGGCAATCCCCTGGTGGGGCTGCAGCAGGGTGGCATCGTCTTCCAGCATACCGACGAGCAGACCCCTCAGGGGTTGTGGGACTCTCTGCCGCCCTATGCGCAATATTTTATCCGGGAGAGCGGTATTCGTTTCTATGGGGTCGATACGGTGGCCATCGCCCGGGAGAGTTGCCTGCACGATTTTTCCCTGATCCAGCGTTTTCAGGGTGTGGTGTTGTTGGGGGTCTTTTTGCGGGTGACGCCGTTCCAGGAACGGGCCGGCATGTCGGAAGAGAGACTGTTTGAACTGGTGCGCAAGCCGTTGACCAAATATTTCGGCAAGCGGGGCGATACGGTGGTGGATAACAACCTGGAGGCGGTTCGGCGGGGTTATCAGCGGGTGATGGAGGTGACGCCGGACATTATGGCCAATACCCCCCCTGAGATTATCGTCCAGGGGAAGGCCGATTGGGATGCCAAGGGCAAGGATGTCAATGCTTTCTTCATTTAGAATAGAGATGTCAGCGGAGGAACACCATGACGCAACGTGCAATCATTTATGCCAGAGAGACCCCGGAGTGGTACGATGTCAAGCGGGCCAGGGAGGTGATAGCGGCCTATGGCGTGGGTGCGAGTTCCAATCAGCCATCCGATGAGTTTGTCGCCAACTCCGTCGTGCCGGCGGGGAGTGGTTCTTTCCGCGATTTTTCCTACATCGCCCCGGATTTGCCTGAGTTCAAGGCCGAGAATTGCGTCGCCTGCATGGATTGCGTCCAAAACTGTCCGGATTCGGCAATTTGGGGCAAAGTGATCACCCCGGCGGAGTTGGCCGGCACGTTGTCGGGTTTTGAGGGAGAGACCCATGATGTCTTGAACAGCCAGTTGGTGCAGACAACCAAGTTCTGGAAAACCTACCAGAAAAAACATGAGACGGATCCCTCATCTCCTCCGGGGGCGTGGTTTGGCATCTTTGTCGATCCCACCAAGTGCAAGGGGTGTGGCGAGTGCGTCATCGCTTGCGGCGAGCACGATGCCCTCAAGATGATCAAAAAGACCCGGGACAATCTGCCCACCTTTTTTTCGATATGGGAGTTTTACAAACGGTGCCAGGAGACGCCCGCCGAGTATATCAATCCCAAGTTGAAAGTGGATATCATGCTCAAGCAGGGGGCCAACCAGTATGTGGGGGGGGCCGGTTCCTGCATGGGGTGCGGCGAAACGTCGGTGTTGCGGCAGCTGCTTGCGGCCGTCTACGAACAGGTAGGCTCCAAGTATGGCATCGTGGCGGCCACCGGATGCAATACCGTCTACGGCTCCACCTATCCCTATAACCCGTATCTGGCTCCCTGGGTCAACTCCCTGTTCGAAAATGCCCCCACCGTCGCCATGGGCATCCGCGCCCGCTGGGACCAGATGGGTCAGTCAGACCACCATCTGCTGGTGCTGGGTGGCGATGGCGCCATGCTGGATATCGGCTTTCAGGCGCTTTCTCGCATGTTGGCCTCCGGCATGAATATCAAAGCCATTGTCCTGGATACCCAGGTTTACTCCAACACCGGAGGGCAGGCCTCCACGGGAAGCTTTATCGGCCAGGAAGCAAAAATGTCCATCCACGGCTCGGCCATTCGTGGCAAACAGGAACGCCGCAAAGAGATCGGCAATATTGCCATTATGCATCCTCATACTTTTGTGGCGCAGACCGTCGGGCCCATGATCACCCATTTTTACAAAGCGGTGGAGCGGGCCCTGCTCTTTGACGGTCCTGCCCTGATCAATATCTACACCACCTGCCAGCCAGAGCATCAAGTGGCCGATGATCTCTCCTCCACGCAGGCACTGTTGGCGGTGGAGTCCCGCGCTTTCCCGGTTTTTATCTATGACCCCGAGGCGGGGCCCACGCTGGCTTCCCGTCTCTCTTTGCAGGGCAACCCTTCGGTGAAGCGCGATTGGCACCGGCGCAAAAACAAGAATGGTACGGAGGAGTTGGTGGATTTTCTCACCTTTGCCCGCTCGGAGGGGCGCTTTGTCAAACATTTTGACGCCGACGGTGTGCCCAGCGAGACCTTGAAGGAGTCTGTCCGGGATCGTCTGGAAAACTGGCGGCTTTTGCAACAGCTGGCCGGTGTGGAAAATATCGACCATGTCAGGGAGATCGAGAGCGCGCGGGAGCGTGTCCCTCAGTAGCAGGTTGTGGAAAAAAGGGGGGGGCCATTTTTTTTATGGCTGTGGTGCTGGTTTTTGCTGAAAAGTCTCTCAAAATGGTTTTTAATAGCTGCTCCATTCCTGGATTGCAACGGGTCAAAGGCCCGAGGGAGGTTTCATGTCTACACAGCAGGGTATGACAGGCGGGCAAGCTTCGTCGAAAGATTTGTCTGGCGATTATTCGCCCCAGTCGCTGGAGGCGTTGATCAAGGATCGGGGCGACTGTATCGGTTCGCAGTTGTGTTCTCTTTGGATCAGTTCCAAGTTCCAGCGCATCTTCAGTTCGACTTTGCAGAGGGGAGTGGGGTTTGAGGCGTTTTGTGTGGGCACCCGCCCGGACGGGACAGAGGTGCCCTCAGGGGATCTCTTTTCCAGTGTTTGCAAGACGGAAGATCTGGATCTGGTGGACCGCCTGCGCCTGTTGCTGCACCTGAAAAGTTTCAAAGCATCCGGAGTCTCCGATCGCTGGGTTTTCACCAACCTGCATCCGCGCATCATGCTGGGTCACAAGGAGCCGGATCCCAGTTTTCTGCTCGCTGCCCTGGAGCATACAGGTCTCTCCCCCAATCAGGTGGTGGTCGCTCTCCGCGAGCATACCCAGGATCGGCAGGCAAAATTGGTCCGGGTGATTGACGTGCTCCGTGAGGCGGGTTGTCTGGTGGTCTTCGACGACTTTTTGGCCGAGTCGGCCAACCTGGACAGTTTGTGGAAATTGCGCCCGGACATTGTCAAGCTGAACCGCATGTGGCTGGTCAATGCCGCCCGCAGCGGTCGCGCCAAGCGCATGTTGGCCAAGCTGGTCTCCCTGGTGCATGCCTCCGGCGCCTTGGTGCTGATCGAACAGATCGCCAGCGAAGAGGAGGCCTTCATGGCCATGCGCATGGAGGCTGATTTTGTTCAGGGGCCCTTCTGGGGAGCCTATGACGCCACGTTGACTGTGGCGCAACGCGGTGGTCATGATGTGGAGAGTCAAACCATGGACCGCTCCTTTGCCATCCTGTTGGCGAAAAGCGAGCAGGTGGCCGAGCAGGATCATCGGCAGATGGATTTTGAAATGGGTTGTTTCAGCGGGGAGGTGCTGGAGTGTGCCTGGGCCCTGGCCGATGGGGTGCCTCTGGAAGAGGCAGCGCGCAACTTGTTGCATACACCGAGGGTGGAGCGGGTCTATCTCCTGAATAACCGGGGTGTGCAGACCGGGCCCGATATTTTCCGCAAGGGGGAGCCCCTGCATCTGGATCCCCGTTTCAAGCCGTTGCGGGACTCCACCGGAGCCACCTGGACCCGCCGTTTCAGTTTTCACGATGCCATCCGGGAGCCGGGCGTGGTGCAACTTTCTCCCCCGTACCGTTCCAACGCCAGCCGGAATGTCTGTACGACGCTGTCGGTAACGGTAATGATTCAAGATGTTCAGCATGTATTGTGTTGTGATGTGGAGTGGCGCGAAGGCGTGATTTTGTGATGGAAGGCGTGCCTCCAGAGACTCTTGTCTCCGTTGTTCGCGGGCAGTTGCTCCGTCCGAGGGCCCTCTCGGTGCGGGTTGCCGGGGCTGTGAGTGGTATGCTGGGGGTGGATGATCCTCTGGATGGCCTTTCTCTGGAGGTGCTTGCGGGGCGTGAACCGTTTGAGGTGGAGCTGTTGCTGTCGCCCCTCTTCACCCCCAACGTGCTGGATCGGGAGGCCTGTGAGTTTGCTCTGCCGGCCTCCGGCTTGGCGGTGGGGGTCGTAGAGGCGTTGGTCATGACCCTGACGTCAGCGGAACTTTTCTGCCCGGTCTCCTACGGTCATCGGGGGCAGGCGGTTCCGCTTCTGGGGGTGGTGATTGAGCGCTATGTGCGCCTGCTCCACCTGGAAGCCCCGGTCCCTCCCCTGGTGCTGCCTCGGTTGGAGGGTTGGCAGGAGGGGGATGCCCGTCTGGTTCTCTTCAGCCTAGCCCGCCGCCCGGTCTGGCAATCGGAGCAGCGGTCACGGTTGCTGGACCGCTTGCTGCAGGCCATGTTGGCAAGGGGTAGCTGCCAGGTGGACAAGGTGCGGTTTTTAACCGATTTTGTGGCCTCATACCGTCCAACCGGAGAGCGGGAGCTCCTGCAGGCCCTGACCAATCTGGTGGATGCCTATCACCGGGATCATGAGCATCCCATCTACAACCAGCAATTGGAACATTACCAGGGGGGGAATATCCGCTCCAGCTCCTGCGGGGCGGATGTGCGGGCCTATCGATTGGCCATGGCTCATGCCCTGCTCGTCGATTTGGACCATGCACCGGCCCGAACCAGTGGGGCAGCTTCCCGCTGAACCGATTCGCTTTCCGCTTTTAATGGGGAGGAAAACTCTTGGCGAGGCGGAAGCCCAGGTCGTTGCGCCGGTCACCAGGGTCGTTGACGTAGCGATTGTGGTAGCGGGCACTTTCCCGACAGTTGCGCCAACTGCCGCCCCGCACGACTCGGAAAAAGCCGTCAGATGCTCCCTGAGGGTTCTCTCGCGGCGAGTTTTCGTAATAATAGCCATCATACCAGTCCGACACCCACTCCCAGACATTGCCGCTCATGTCATATATCCCCAGTCCGTTGGCACCCTTCTGCCCTACCGGATGTATCCTGCCGCCGCTGTTGCCATCGTACCATGCCAGGTTATCCACATCTTCTCCACCACAATATTTCTCCAGCCTGCTGCCTCCACTCCGACACGCATATTCCCACTCCGCCTCCGTTGGTAACCGATACCCTCCCCCCTGCTGAGCATTCAACTTTCGGATAAACGCCTGGGCATCATCCCAGGATACAGATTTGACAGGACAGTGGTCACCACACGCATCATAAACAGGGGGATCTGTTCCCATCACCGCCTTCCACTGCCCCTGTGTCACCTCATACTTGCCGATATCAAACGCGCTGACACACACCTCATGTATCGGTTTTTCATCGTAATGGCTACCTCCCCCCATTTGGAAACAGCCGGCTGGAACACGAACAAACGGACCCGCCATCCTGGTTTCCTCTTCTGACAGCCCGGCTGCAGAAGAGGTACTGGCGACCCAGAGCGCGCACATCACACCCACCACACCTACCCAATACTTTGGTTTCAGCATAGAACCCCCCTTCCTATGGAACAGCCCAGGCAGACCTTGGCCTCGTGGCCAACACAGTCACCTACTGTAACACAACGGCACACGCACAGCAATCTGGCGTGATATTCTGCATGCGACGCCGTCAGCACAGCCGATCGGATATTCCGCCTTATCAAACATAACGTATTCCTGTACATGTCAAAATCAAATTACTGCGCTTGTTGACAGATGGCGTGGCACTGTGGTACAGGTTGCCGTCAGGGATTGGTTGGAGTGCCATTCGATGTGGGGGTGGCGGGTTTGGTGAGCGGGTGTCGGTGCGGGACGGCCAAGCGGTTTGGGGCCAGGATTCGGTGGATACACGCCTCTGTCTGTGTGGTGATTGCCTAAATGTTTGAGCAAGCCTTCAAGAATATTGACGATGTTCTCCACAAAGAGGCCGGATGCACCACCGAGCTTGATTACACCGAGCAATCTTCTTGGTTGTTGTTTTTGAAATACCTGGACAGTCTGGAGCAGGACAAGGCCATGGAGGCCGAACTGGAAGGGCGGCGGTATACCTTTATCCTGGATGCGCCCTATCGATGGGAGAGTTGGGCCGCACCCAAGGATAAAAATGGCAAGCTTGACCACGATAGGGCACTGACTGGCGATGATTTGTGTGACTTTGTCGATCGCAATCTCTTCCCCTATCTGCACGGTTTCAAACGGAAGGCCAGCGGACCGAACACCATCGAGTACAAGATCGGCGAGATTTTTGGTGAGATCAAAAACAAAATCCGCAGCGGTTACATTTTACGGGATGTGATCGACCATATTGACGAATTACGCTTCCGTTCCCAGGCTGAAAAGCACGAGCTCTCCTATCTGTATGAAGCCAAGATCAAGAACATGGGCAACGCCGGGCGCAACG